>NZ_JBFAJO010000022.1:0-59970 GCF_040655255.1 Kitasatospora sp. NPDC050463 | reverse complement strand
CCGTGGTGGCCGTTCCTTCGGTGACCGTGACAACCGTGGCGGTGGCGCCGGTGGCTTCAACCGTGACGACCGTGGTGGCCGTTCCTTCGGTGACCGTGACAACCGTGGCGGTGGCGCCGGTGGCTTCAACCGTGACGACCGTGGTGGCCGTTCCTTCGGTGACCGCGACAACCGTGGCGGTGGCGCCGGTGGCTTCAACCGTGACCGCGACGACCGCGGCGGCCGCTCCTTCGGCGACCGTCCGGCCCGCAGCTTCGGTGACCGTCCGGCCTTCGGCCGTGACCGCGACGAGCGCGGCGCCGGCGCCGGCAGCAGCCGTCCGTTCTCCCGCCGCGACGACCACCGCTCCGGTGGCCGCCCGCAGGCCTCCGGTGGCTTCAACCGTGACCGTGACGACCGTGGCGGCCGCTCCGGTGGCTTCAACTCCGGCGGCTTCAACCGCGACGACCGCAAGCCGCGTTGGAAGAACTGACGCCGCGTAGCGCATCGCACTGACGCCCGACGGGCCCGCTCCACTTCGGTGGGGCGGGCCCGTCCGCGTTCGTGCCCCGGGCGGGCCCGGGTCGGTGTCCCGTCGCGTCCCTTCGCCGGAGCGGTCACGTTGTTCTGTCGGTGAGAATAACCAGTGGCGTGGAGGAGGCCCGCTCCCGTACGGTCACGGACATGAGCAGCAGACTGCATGGCGTAGCGGTGGTGAACGAGGGGATCGCCGAGCGGGGGAGCTACCGGGCGGCCGGGGGCGAACTCGTGCAGGTGGCGGAGCAACTGGCGGCGGCCAGGGCGGGGACGGTGTCGTACCCGCCGCAGGCGCTGGACGCGCTCCTGCGGGCCGGAGCCCCCGGGCCCGGTCCGGCGGGGCCGGGGTCGGCGGCCGGGTCGGCGGCCGTCGAGGTGACGGCCGAGGGCAGCATCGGGGCCGCCCGGCGGCTGGTGGAGGCCGGCGCCGGCCGGGTGGGCGTGCTCAACTTCGCCTCGGCGCGCAACCCCGGCGGCGGCTATCTGCGCGGCGCCCGGGCCCAGGAGGAGGACCTCTGCCGCAGCGCCCTGCTGTACTCCTGCCTGCTGGAGGCACCGGACTACTACGAGGCGCACCGCGCCTCCGGTGACCTCCGGTACAGCCACCGGGTGATCGTCTCGCCCGACGTGCCGGTGATCCGGAGCGAGAAGGGGGAGCTGCTGGCGCGGCCCTACCCGGTGACCTTCCTGACCTCGCCGGCGCCCAACGCCGGCCAGTTGGAGCTGCGCTCGGCGGGCGTGGACGTCCGGGGCGTGCTCGCCGAGCGGGCGGTCCGGGTGCTCGCGGCGGCGGCCCGGCACGAGATCAGCGCGCTGGTGCTGGGGGCCTGGGGCTGCGGAGTGTTCCGCAACGACCCGGCGCAGGTGGCGGAGGCCTTCGAGGGGGCGCTGGCGCAGTACGGCGCGGCGTTCGAGCGGGTCGTGTTCGCGGTCTGGGACCGCACGCCCGTCTCGCCGAACCGGGCCGCCTTCGAGGCCCGGTTCGGCGCGGCCGTCGGCTGACGGATGACCGCGCGTCGGGGTGGGTGAGTACTCCGGCCCGGCCCCGCGCGGCCGCCTCCCCGCCCGGGCTCAGCGCTTGCGCGGGCCCAGGGCGGTCGCGGCGGTCGAGGCGGCGGCGACCACGCCGGTGACGGCGAGGACGGCCGGCCAGGCGCCGATCTTCTTCGCCAGCGGGTGCGAGCCGCCGAAGGCCGCCACGTAGAGCCCGGTCAGCGCGGCGGCGGTGGCCGCGCCCGAGCGGCGGTGCCACTGAGCGGCGGCGCCGGCCCCGGCGACGGCCAGCACCGCGCCGCCCAGTTCACGCCGGCCGGTCCAACGGGCTACGCCGTAGCCGCCGACCAGGCCGCCGGCCGCGGTCAGCGCGGCGGGCGCCGCGGCCGGGAGCACGTTCGGGATCCTTGCCATCGTCGACTCCACTCCTCGGAATCCTCGGGTGGTCCGACCCTAACCCGGCCGGTCCGCCGCCCCGTTCCTAGCCCGTGCCTGCCCCCCGGCCGGTCCGGTGCTCCGTGCCCGGCCCCGGCCGCCCGGTGCGGTCAGCGGAACGCCTGTTCGAGCGGGATGGCCTGGGCCACCCGGGAGAGCCGGTCCGCGGCCTCGGCCGGCGCCAGTACCCGCTCCAGCCGCAGGTCCCCCGGGACCTGCTGGATGAACCGGCCCGCGGACCAACTGCGTTCGTACGCCTGCGGGTCCAGCACCAGCGTGCGGACGCCGTCCACTACCGGGATGTCGCCGGGCGTGCCCTCGTTCCAGATCCACGTCCCGTCGGGTGCGACCAGGTTGAACGAGCCGTACGCGGTGACCCGTCGGCGGCCGTCCAGCTCCGCGGTCCGGCTGAGGGCGACGACCTCCGGGTCCTGCGGCGGCCCCGGCAGGTGCCCGCCGCCGATCAGTACGTCCGCGAGCAGCGTGTGCAACTGGAAGTTGTCGGTCAGGCCGTCCATCCGCAGCAGGTAGCCGGTGCCGCTCGGGCGGTCCAGCACGAGCAGCGGCTCGTCGTCGAGCGTCTTGGCCAGGTGGACCAGGCCCTTGAGGCCGTGCGGGCCCTCGCCGTACCGGTCGATCAGTTCGAGCAGGACGTCCGTCACGCCGCAGGCCCGGGCGGCGGTGCGGACGGCGGCGTGGGAGTAGACCGCGAAGGAGGCCATCTGCCACAGGTGCAGCGTCCACCAGCCGACCACGGCCCGCTGGGCGTGCCACTCGTCCAGCCGGTCCGGATCCTCGATCCGGGCGTGCGCCAGCCCGGGATCGTCCTCGTCCGGGTCGGGCAGATCGCCGCCGCCGGTCTCCTTCCAGCGCTCCATCAGCAGCAGCGCGCCGCTCAGCGCCCCGCGCAGGCCCGCCAGCACCTGGTCGGCGCAGGCCACCGGGTCGGCGCCGCGCTCGACGCAGGCGCCCACCATCATCGCCAGCTGCGCCCGGGGGAACGGCGGGGTGTCCGGCAGCAGCGCGGCCAGCCGCGGGCCGACGGCCGCCGACTCCCGCTCGCCGGCCGGCCCCAGCAGCCCGCCGACCCGTCGGAACGCGGCCTCGACGGCCTCGGCGGCCTCGGCGTCGCCGGCCGCGATCACCGCCTCCAGATCGGCTGTTGCCCCGTCGAGGGTGGACTGCTGACGGTCTGACGGATCCGCGGACCCGCCGTGCGAGGGAATTCGGTCGGACACCATTCGCCGCAGCATAGGCGGCCGCCCGGACACCCCCGCCGCCGGGTGGCGGCGCGCACCGGGCGTGGCCGGCGGGAGGGCCGTGCGGTCGGCGCCCCGGCCTGTTCGGTGCCCCGGCCGTTCGTCATCCGCCCCGCCGAGGCCGCGCCTGTTCGGTGCCCCGGTCCGTCCGAGTACCGAAAACGCCCGCGCCGAGCGGGCCGGTTGATCCATACTCGCGCGGGTGACCGCGACCCATGCCCTGACGGCCCCCTCCCAGGCCGAGGCGGAACCCGCTCTGCGGGTGGCCCCGCTCGAACTCTTCCTCGACCTCGTCTTCGTCTTCACCATCACCCAGCTCACCGGGAGCCTGGCCCACCACCTCACCGTGGGCGGCCTCGCCCAGGTGGTGGTGATGCTGGCCGTGATCTGGTGGATGTACGACGCGTTCATCTGGCTGACCAACGCGATGCCGCCGAGCACCCACGGCCGCCGCGGCCTGCTGATGCTCGCCATGGCGGGCTTCCTGGTGATCTCGCTCGCCGTCCCGCACGCCTTCGAGGGCAGCGGGGTGGCCTTCGGCTGGGCGTACCTGCTGGTGGTCGCCGTCCACACCGGTCTGTTCGCGGCCTCCGGCGTGGTGCTCGCGTCCGTCCTGCGGATGGGTGGGCTCAACCTGGTCGGCACCGGCTTGGTGGTGATCGGCGGCTACCTCACCGGGCTCGCCCAACTCGTCTTCTGGGCAGCCGCCTTCGCGCTGCAGTTCGCGATACCCCGGCTGGTTGACCTGCCGCGGTTCCAGCTCCGCTCGGACCATTTCGTCGAACGCCACGGGCTGATCGTGATCATCGCGTTCGGCGAGTCCGTGATCGCCATCGGTGTCGGCGCCGGCACCGCCGACCTCACCGCCCCGCTGGTCGCCGTCGCCCTGCTGAGCCTGACCGTCTGCGTGGGCCTCTGGTGGGCCTACTTCGGGCACGACGACGACGCCCGCGCCGAGCACCACATGGCCGCGCTCCCCGCGGACCGCCGCAACCGGCTCGCCGTCAGCGTCTACAACCTCGGCCACTACGGGCTGTTGCTCGGGGTCCTGCTCTTCGCCGCCGGCGTGAAGTCCGCCGTCGCCCACCCGGACGCCCCGATCGGCCTCGCCCAGGCTTCGGCGCTGGCCGGCGGCGTCGCCCTCTTCCTCGTCGTCAACACCGCCGTCCGACGGACCTTCGCGCTGACCCCGAACCTCCCCCGCCTGCTCGCGGCCGTCGCGCTGGCGGGCACCGTCGAACTGGGCACCGCCGTCTCCGCGCTGGCGGAGGTGGCCGCCGCCGCCGGAGTGCTCGCGGCGGCCTTCGGCTACGAGGCCGCTCGCCGCCGGTGAGAGACTCGCACCGTGACTGACCACGTGATCACGGACGGCCTCTACCTGGTGCGCAACGTCGGCAGCGGGCTGCTCCTGGAGGTCGCCGACGGGAGCCGCCGCAGCGGCGCCAAGGTCGTCCTCGGGGCGCAGAGCGGCTCCGAGGCCCAGCTCTGGCGGCTCACCGCCGTCCACCCGGGTGGCGCGCTCTTCCACGTCGAGAACGCCGCCAGCGGGAAGCGCCTCGACGTCACCGGGGCGTCCCCGGAGGACGGCGTCCTGATCCAGCAGTGGTCGGCCAACGCCTTCGGGGCCCAGGAGTGGCTGCTCGAACACCACCTCGACGCTCCCGGCACCTACACCCTGACCAGCTTCATCAGCGGCAAGCCGCTCACCGCCACCGCCCCCGGCAACCCGGTCGAACAGCGCGAGGACCTCGACTCGCCCACGCAGTGGTGGCGCCTGGAGCGCCAGGGGTAGGTGAGGCACGCCGGCCGCGCGTCGGCCGGCGTACCCGATCAGGCCGAGAGGTTGGTGTGGAGGGCCGCCAGGTCGTCGTCGGTGGTGCCGTGGGCGCGGAGGTAGTCGGCGACGGAGCCGTACCCGGTCCGGATCCAGCTCAGGGACGAGGCCAGGAGCGGGGCGGAGACGGGGCGGGAGACGCGCTCGGTCCCGGTCTCGTCGAGGTAGGGGGTCGGGCCCGCGAGCAGGCCGAGGCCGGCGTTGGAGAGCAGGAAGTCGGCCATCAGCTCGGCGTCGGAGGCGCCCAGCAGGGACTGCACGACGGCGATGGTCAGGCCGGTGCGGTCCTTGCCGACGGCGCAGTGCACGACGGCCGGCACCCCGCCGGGGGCGCCGAGGCGGCGGATGGCGGCTACCAGGGAGGGCCCGGCGGTCTCGGCCATGAAGGGGTAGAGCTCGGCCTGGTCCTCGGGCCACGGCCGGCCGACGTCCTCGCGGTTGGCCGGGAGGGTGGGGAGGCTGACCGCCTCGTGGTCGAGGCCGAACCGCAGATCGGGCCAGACCTCCAGCTCGAAGGGGCTGCGGAGGTCGATCACGGTGCGCAGACCGAGGTCCTTGAGGCGCTGGGCGCCCTCCGGGGTGAGGTTGTGGAAGGACCCGGAGCGGTAGAGCACGCCCGTGCGCAGGGCGCCGACGCCCCCGGCGTCGCGGAAGTTGCGCACACCGGGGATGTCGAGGAAGGCGGACGGCAGGTCGGGTTCACGGTCCGTCAGGTCGTCGGTCATGGGCTCCACCGTACGGGCGGGGGAGCGCACGGGGGAAGGAAACGGACCGCCTGGTCTCAACGGCCGCCGGAGACGTCCAGGAAGGTGCCCGTGCTGTACGAGGCGGCGGGGGAGAGCAGGTAGAGGATCGCCTCGGCGACCTCCTCCGGTTGCCCGCCGCGCCGCATCGGCAGCCCGGGCGCCACCCGGTCGACCCGGCCGGGCTCACCGCCCAGGGCGTGGATCCCGGTGTGGATCAGGCCGGGGCGGACGGCGTTGACCCGAATGCCCTCGGCGGCGACCTCCAGGGCCAGCCCGCGGGTCATCGAGTCGACGGCGCCCTTGGCGGCCGCGTAGTCCACGTACTCGTTCGGCGAGCCGAGCCGGGAGGCGGCGGAGGAGACGTTGACGATGGCGCCGCCCCGCCCGCCGTACCGGGTGGACATCCGGCGGACGGCCTGCGCGGCGCACAGGAACGGGCCGGTGATGTTGGAGGCCCAGATCCGGGTCAGCCGGTCCTCGTCGATCTCCTCCAGCCGGCACTGCTTCTCCAGCGTCCCGGCGTTGTTCACCAGCGCGGTGAGCGGGCCCAGTTCGGCGTCCACGGTGGCGAACAGACGCTCGACCTCGGCGGTGCGGGAGACGTCGGCCCGGACCGCGACGGCGGTACCGCCCTCGGCCCGGACGGCGTCCGCCACCGCGGTGGCGGAGGCCTCGTCGGAGCGGTAGTTGACGCAGACCCGGTAGCCGCGCCGCCCGGCCAGCAGGGCGGTGGCGGCGCCGATGCCGCGCCCGGCGCCAGTGACCAGGAGGACCTCCGGGCGGTCGGCGGCGGCGGAGACGGCGGCGGCGGAAGGAAGGGAGGACATGGTTCGAACGCTACCCGGTGGGGGTGGACCGGTCGATGGGGCAGAAGCTCCTCGGAGCAGGGGAATTCGCTCGCCCGGTGCGGCCCCGGCAGGGCAGACTCCTCGGACCGCCGCCGCCCGCGACCAGGCCAGCACCTGCCGTCCGAAGCCCGAGATCCGAGGAGTCCCATGCCCCCCGCACCCGGCACCGTCCTGCTCTCGGGCGTGGTCGGCTCGACCGCGTACGGCTTCGCCCACGCCGGCTCGGACGTCGACCGGCTGGGCCTGTTCGCCGCGCCGACCGAGGACTTCCACGGCCTGCACCGCCCGGCCGAGTCCCAGGTCACCACCGAGCCCGACACCACCCTGCACGAGGCCGCCAAGTGGTGCCGCCTCGCGCTCACCTGCAACCCGACCGCCTCCGAACTCGTCTGGCTGCCGGCCGACCTGTACGAGGTGCGCAGCGCGCTGGGCGAGGAGCTGATCGCGATCCGCGGCTCCTTCCTGAGCGCCACGGCCGTCCGGAACTCCTATCTCGGCTACGCCGGCCAGCAGTTCCGCAAGCTGCTCACCCGAGACACCGCCGACCGGGCCGGCCACCGGCGGGCGGCCAAGCACGCCCGCCACCTGGTGCGGCTCATCGAGCAGGGCGTCCGGCTCCACGAGACGGGCGAGAACCTCGTCCGGCTGCCCGACCCGGAGCGGGTCCGCGACCTCGGTGACCGCATCGCCGAACACCCCGCCGCCGCCGAGTCCCTGCTCGCCGCCGCCGCCGAACGCCTCGCCCGCCCCGGTGTCCTCCCACCGGCCCCGGACCCGCGCCCCGCCGAAGCCTGGCTCCGCCGCGTGCGCGCGGCCCACTACGCCCCGCCGGTCTGCTCCCCACCAGGCCCGGCCGCCGGCTGAGCCCGGCGCGTCCGCGCAATCCACTGGCGGAGGCCTGGGCGCCACCGGGTAGGATCGCCCTGGCCCGCCCCGCACGGGGCGGTCCACGGGCCGCTAGCTCAATTGGCAGAGCTGCGGACTTTTAATCCGTAGGTTCAGGGTTCGAGCCCCTGGCGGCCCACCGTGAAGACCCAGGTCGGAGATCTCCGACCTGGGTCTTTCGGGTTCCCGGCGGCGTTCTGCCGCGGTTCGGTCGGCTGTGGGGCCCGGGATGTGGGGTGGCCGGCCGGGGTGCACGCTGAGTGTTCGTCAGGCGTTCACGCTCCGCCCGTCCGCCGGCCGGAGGCGGGTGGTCGGCCGGCTCGAAGTGCCGTAAGTCACAGGGCAGATGGTGCGGTGCCCGGGGCCCGTCACGGTCTCGCGTGGCCGGATTCATATGACCGGCTTGTATGCTCCGAAAGGGGCTTGTTGTGGCTGCAGGGGGCTCCGGAGAGTGACGGCGGAGACGGCCGCGGGGGTGTTCATAGGTCATTACGACCTTCATATGTGCAACCCGAGGGCGGTCACGGCCGTCTCTCTTGTATGCAGAGTGCCCGGTCGTGGGGCGCCGCGTCCGCCGGTGAAAGGTGCACGGATGTCAGGTCAGTGGGGCGAGGGCCCGGCTCGTGGTGACGACGCGCCCGGTGCGCTCACGACCGACGGCGGCGACGGCGGGGTGCCGCAGCCGCGGACCGGCGGGCGGGCGGAGGCCCGGCGCGCGGCCCAGGGCAAGGGGGCCCAGGGCAAGGGGGGCCGGGCCGCCACCGAGGCATCCGCGACCGGGGGTCGGGCGGCGGCCCGCAACAGCCGCAAGCCGAAGAAGAACGTGAAGAAGATCGTCGCCTGGTCGGCGGCGGGCGTGCTGGTGCTGGTAGCCGGCGCGGGCGGCGCGATCTACCTCAAGCTGAACGCCAACATCAAGACCTTCGACGCGGACGCGATAGCCGGCGACCGGCCGCCGGAGGCACAGGCCGACGCGGACGGCAACAAGCCGGTGAACGTGCTGCTGATCGGCTCGGACAGCCGAGGCAAGAACAACTCCGACCTCGGCGGCGGCGAGGACGGCGGCGCCCGCTCGGACACCACGATCCTGCTGCACGTCTACGCGGACCACAAGCACGCCGTCGGGATCTCCATCCCGCGCAATGCCATGGTGGCGATCCCGTCCTGCAAGCTGCCGAACGGCAAGTGGACCAAGGCGGCCACCAGCGATCTGTTCAACGCGGCGTTCTCGAAGGGCGAGAGCGACGACGGCAACCCGGCCTGCACCCAGAACACCGTCGAGAAGCTCACCGGCATCCGGGTCGACCACACCATCGTGGTGGACTTCCAGGGGTTCTCCGCGATGACCAAGGCCGTCAACGGGGTGGACGTCTGCCTGCCGCAGCCGATCCACGAGGGCGACATCAACCCCAAGCTCGGCAAGAAGGGCGCCGTCGTCCTGCCCCAGGGCAAGCAGAAGGTCGAGGGGCAGCAGGCGCTCGACTACGTCCGGCTGCGCTACGGCATCGGCGACGGCTCCGACATCGGCCGGATGAAGCGCCAGCAGGCCTTCCTCGGCTCGCTCGCCTCCAACATCAAGGGCCAGGGCCTCAACCCCACCACGCTGCTGCCGCTCGCGGACGCTGCCACCAAGTCGATGATCGTCGACCCGGGTCTCGGCTCGGCCGACAAGCTGCTCTCCTTCGGCCTCTCCCTGAAGAACATCGACATGCACGAGCTCAAGTTCGTGACGGTGCCGTGGCGCTACCGCACCCAGGACAAGAACATCGACATCATCCAGCCGGACGCCAACAAGCTCTGGGACACCATCAAGGCCGACCGGACCATCGACGGCCAGAACGCCACCGGCGAGCAGTCGGCAGAGGCCACCACGCCTGCCGCCCCCGCCCCCGCCGCGCCCACCTCTGCCCCCGCGCCCGCCTCCGACGCGGGCAACACCGCCGTCAAGGTGGCCGTCTACAACGGGACCACCGCCACCGGCATGGACGGCAAGGCCAGCGAGCTGCTGAAGGGCGCGAAGTTCGCCGCCACCAAGTCGGGCCCCGCCGCCAGCACCAAGTACGCCACCACGATGATCGAGTACGGCTCCGGGCAGAAGGCCAACGCCGAGAAGGTCGCCGCACTGTTCCCCGGGGCGAGCGTCGAGGCCGGCAAGTCGGCCGGCGTCACCGTGATCGTCGGCAAGGACTTCGCGGCGGCCAACGGCGGCGGCGCGGCCGCCTCCGGCACCCCCGGCAGCCCCGGCGCCTCGGCAGCCCCCTCGGCACCGGTTCCGCTGCCCACCAGTGTGACCAACGAGGCCCGCTCGGCCGACGACGACATCTGCGCCAACACCACCTACGGCAGCGGCGGGTAGCGAGGAGCTACGGACGGCGACGGCAACCGGCCCGGGGCGCGTACGCCCCGGGCCCGTGCCATGGTGGCCGGAGGGGGAGCAGCAGGGGGGCGCCGGCCCGAAAGGCGGACCTCATGGCCGAGATCGCCCTGCAGATCGACATCGCGGCGCCGCGTGACGTCGTCCTCGCCGCGCTCGACAGCCACGACGGCCTGACCGGCTGGTGGACCACCGAGGTGGACCGGGACGGCGACGTGCTGCTCCTCGACTTCCCAGACGTCCCCGAGCCGTTCCGGCTCCGCCGCGGGCGCGCCGACCGCGAGCGGGTGGTGTGGACGAACGTCGGCACCTTCCCACCGCACTGGGCGGGCACCTGGATCAGCTGGGACCTCGCCGACCAGCCCGGCGCGAGCGACCGCACCCGGCTGTTGTTCCGCCACGGCGGCTGGCAGCCCGGCAGTGAGGAGGGCGTGCCGCTGGTGGCCGGCACCTGGGCCGAGCTGCTGGTACGGCTCAAGGACTACGCGCAGAGCGGCAAGGTGCAGCCCTACTTCGTGAAGCCGCCGCAGCACACCTCGTGACCGCCCCGCGCGGTCGCCCGTGCCGGACGGTTCGCCCGCCCGGGTGGCCGCCCGGTGGCGCGATCGCGGTGGCGCGGCGAAGGTGGGCGGTGCACCGCCGTTCGGCCGCGCCGCCGCCGGCTGCCCCGGCGCCCCGCCCGGTCGCGGCGGAGGAACCAGTGCTTCTGGAGGCCCAGCAATGCCCGTAGTGACCGCTCCGTACAAGCCCGGCACCCCGTGCTGGGTCGACCTGATGGCGAGCGACCAGCAGGCCGCGCTCGACTTCTACCGCGACCTGTTCGGCTGGCAGGGGGAGGTCGGCCCGCCCGAGTTCGGCGGATACGCCGTGTGCGCGCTGAACGGCAGGCCGGTGGCGGGGATCATGGCGCGGATGGCCCCCGAGGGCCAGCCGCTGCCGCCCGTCGGCTGGACCACCTACCTGGCCTCGGACGACGCCGACGCCGCCGCCCGGTCCGTCGCCGAGAGCGGCGGCACGATCCTCTACCCGGCGATGGACGTCGGCACCGTCGGCCGGATGCTGGTCGCGGCCGACCCGGCCGGCGCGGTGTTCGGCGTCTGGCAGAAGGTCGACTTCATCGGCGCGGGCATCGTCAACGAGCCCGGCGCGCTGGTCTGGAACGAGCTCAACACCACGGACACCGACGTGGCCGGGGCGTTCTACCACCGGGCGCTGGGCCTGCGCCCGGCGACCATCCACGGTCTGGACGGCTACTACTCGCTCAACGTCGGAGACCGCACGGTGGGCGGCATGCAGCGGATCCCCGACTACCTGGCGCCCGGCACGCCGCCGCACTGGATGACCTACTTCGCGGTGGACGACACCGACTCCACCGTGGACGCGCTGGTCCGGGCCGGCGGCTCGGTGATCCAGCCGCCGTTCGACATGCAGTCCGGCCGGATGGCCGTCGTCCAGGACCCGCAGGGCGCCCTCTTCGCGGTGATCGCCTCGCCCGACTCGCCGTAGCCACGACGGCCTGCCGCGTCGCCGTGGCCACGGCGGCCCCGGAAGCCGCCCGTTCCCGCAGCCGCCCCGGAAGCCGCCCGTTCCCGCGACGCGCCGCCGGGAATGGGGGGCTTCCCCGGATTCGCGGGTAAGACTGCACCCATGCTGGGGCTTCCGGACGACATCCGCGCTTTCCTCTTCGACCTCGACGGGGTGCTCACCCAGACCGCCAAGGTGCACGCCGCGGCCTGGAAGGACACCTTCGACACCTTCCTGCGCGCCGAAGCGGCCCGCACCGGTGGGCAGTTCGTTCCCTTCGACGCCGTCACCGACTACGACACCCACGTCGACGGCCGCCCGAGACTCGACGGCACCCGGGCCTTCCTGCGCAGCCGCGGCATCGACCTGCCCGAGGGCACCGACGCCGATCCGCCGGGCGCCCGCACCGTGCACGGCGTGAGCCTGGCCAAGAACCAGACCGTGTTGCGCATGATCCGTGAGCAGGGCGTCCAGCCGTACGACGGCTCGGTCGCCTATGTGCGCCGGCTGCGGGCGCTCGGGCTGCCCGCCGCGGTGGTCTCGTCCAGCGCCAACTGCCGGGACGTACTGCGTGCCGCCGGGATCGAGGAGCTGTTCGACGTCGTCGTGGACGGCGTGGTCGCCGCACGCGAGGGCCTGCCGGGCAAGCCCGCGCCGGACACCTATCTGGCGGGTGCCCGGGCCCTGGGCGTCGAGCCCGCGCATGCCGCGGTCTTCGAGGACGCGCTCGCCGGGGTCGCCTCCGGCCGAGCCGGCGGCTTCGGCGCCGTGGTCGGCGTGGACCGCACCGGCCAGGCCGCCGAACTGCGCCGCCACGGTGCCACCGTGGTCGTCACCGACCTCGCGGAGCTGCTCGAAGGGGGCGCGGCATGACCGGGCTGGACAACTTCGCCGTCGATCCCTGGCAGATCGCCGAACAGGGCCTGGACCTGGCCGCGATGGCCCGCGCCGAGTCCGTCTTCGCGCTCTCCAACGGCCACATCGGCCTGCGCGCCAACCTGGACGAGGGTGAGCCGCACGGCCTGCCCGGCACCTACCTGAACGGTGTCTTCGAGCTGCGGCCGCTGCCGTACGGCGAGGGCGGCTACGGCTACCCGGAGTCCAGCCAGAGCGTCATCAACGTGACCAACGGCAAGATCATCCGACTGCTGGTGGACGACGAACCCTTCGATCTGCGCTACGGCGAACTCCTCAGCCACCGCCGCTGGTTGGACTTCCGGGACGGACTGCTGCGGCGCGAGGCGGAGTGGACCTCCCCGGCCGGGCGGACCATCAAGGTGCACTCGACCCGGCTGGTCTCCCTCACCCAGCGGGCGATCGCGGCCGTGGAGTACACCGTGGAGGCGGTGGACGGGCCGGTCCGGATCGTCCTGCAGTCGGAGCTGGTGGCCAACGAGCAGCTGCCCGGCGGGGCGGAGGGCGATCCACGGGCGTCCGCGGTGCTGGAGGCGCCGCTGCTCGCCGAGGCGCACCACGCGGGCGGCACCAAGGCCGTCCTGGTGCACCGCACCCGCTACAGCGGCATCCGGGTCGCGGCCGGGATGGACCACATCATCGAGGGCCCGGAACGGCTGGACACCGTCGCCGAGGCCGAGGCGGACCACTGCCGGATCAGCGTCACCACCCTGCTCGAACCGGGCGAGAAGCTGCGGCTGGTGAAGTTCATGTCCTACGGCTGGTCCGCGACCCGCTCGCTGCCCGCCGTCCGGGACCAGGTGGAGGCCGCGCTGAACGCCGCCCGGTACACCGGCTGGGACGGGCTGCTGGCCGAACAGGCCGGGTTCCTCGGGGAGTTCTGGGAGACCAGCGACGTCGAGATCGATGGCGACGTCGAACTCCAGCAGGCCGTCCGGTTCGCCGTCTTCCACGTCCTTCAGGGCGGCGCCCGGAGCGAGGAACGGGCCATCCCGGCCAAGGGGTTGACCGGCCCGGGCTACGACGGGCACAGCTTCTGGGACACCGAGACCTTCGTCCTGCCGGTGCTCACCTACTGCCTGCCGAGCGCCGTCAACCAGGCGTTGCGCTGGCGGCACACCACGCTGCCGATGGCCCGCGACCGGGCGGTCCAACTCGGCCTCGCCGGAGCGGTGTTCCCCTGGCGGACGATCCGCGGCGAGGAGTGCTCCGGCTACTGGCCGGCCGGGACGGCGGCGTTCCACATCGGCGCGGACATCGCGGCCGCCGTCGCCCGCTACGTCCGGTCCACCGGGGACGTCGAGTTCGAGCGGGAGTACGGGCTGGAGCTGCTGGTCGAGACGGCCCGGATGTGGCGCTCGCTCGGCCACCACGACGCGGCCGGCAACTTCCGCATCGAGGGCGTCACCGGGCCGGACGAGTACAGCGCCGTCGCCGACAACAACGTCTTCACCAACCTGATGGCGCAGAGCAACCTGCGCGCCGCCGCCGAGTCCGCCGCCCGGCACCCGCGCGAGGCGGCCGCGCTCGGGGTCGACACCGAGGAGACCGCCGCCTGGCGGGACGCCGCCGCCGCGATGTTCGTCCCCTACGACGAGAACCTCGGCGTCCACCCGCAGGCCGACGGCTTCACCGACCACCAGGTCTGGGACTTCGAGCACACCCCGCCGGAGAACTACCCGCTGCTGCTGCACTACCCGTACTTCGACCTGTACCGGAAGCAGGTGGTCAAGCAGGCCGACCTGGTGCTCGCCATGCAGGTGCGCGGGGACGCCTTCACCGACGAGCAGAAGGCCCGCAACTTCGCCTACTACGAGCGGCTGACCGTCCGCGACTCCTCGCTCTCGGCCTGCACCCAGGCGGTGATCGCCGCCGAGGTCGGGCAGCTGGACCTCGCGTACGACTACACCGCCGAGGCCGCCATGATGGACCTCCACGACCTCGGCGGCAACACCCGCGACGGCCTGCACATGGCCTCGCTGGCCGGCGCCTGCATCGCCCTGGTGGCCGGCTTCGGCGGGCTGCGCGACCACGGCGAGGCGCTCTCCTTCCGCCCCCGGCTGCCGGCCGGGCTGATGCGCCTGAGCTTCTCGCTGCTGGTGCGCGGGCAGCTGCTCGGGGTGCGGATCACCCACGAGGACACCACGTACACGCTGCGCCGCGGCGAGGTGATCCACCTGCTGCACGACGGCGAGGCGGTGCAGGTGAAGGCGGGCGAGCCGGTCACCCTGGCGACCACCGTGCCGCCCGCCCAGGAGCGGTGCGCCCAGCCGCCCGGCCGCGAGCCGGCCCGGCGCCAGCCGCAGGCGGGCGTGGTCAGCGGCACACTGGGCCCCGGGCCGGAGCACCTTGCGGCCGAGTAGCCGAGTAGCCGAGTAGCCGAGTAGCCGAGTAGCCGAGCAGCCGGGCAGTCGAGTGGTCGGGCAGCCGGGCAGCCGGGCAGCCGGGCAGCCGGGCGTCACCCGTACGGCCCCGGCCGGGGTGCGGCGCGGGCCGCCCCACCGGAGGGTGCTGGTGTCCTGTGGCAACCGGCGGCCGGTGAAGGAGCGCCCCGTGGTGAGTGTGGCCGAGCAGATGGTGGAGGTGCTCCGGCAGGCCGGGGTGGAGCGGGTCTACGGGGTGGTCGGGGACAGCCTCAACCCGGTGGTGGACGCCATCCGCCGGGCCGAGGGCATCAGCTGGGTGCACGTCCGCAACGAGGAGGCCGGCGCCTTCGCGGCGGCCGCCGAGGCCGAGCTGAGCGGCCGGCTCGCGGTCTGCGCGGGCTCCTGCGGGCCCGGTAACACCCACCTGATCCAGGGGCTGTACGACGCCCAGCGCAGCGGCCTGCCGGTGCTGGCGCTCGCCTCGCACATCCCGTCCGGGCAGATCGGTACCGGCTTCTTCCAGGAGACCCACCCCGAGCGGGTGTTCACCGACTGCAGCAGCTGGTGCGAGACGGTCTCCACGCCCGCGCAGCTGCCCCGGCTGCTGCGGATCGCGATCCAGCACGCGCTCGGCGCCCACGGCGTCTCGGTGCTGGCCTTCCCCGGCGACGTCGCCGCGCTGCCGGCCGCCGGCCCGACCGGCAGCAGCCACTTCCTCACCGAGCAGGCGGTCGCCGCGCCTCCCTGGGGGCAGGTCCAGGCGCTCGCCCGCGCCCTCAACGACGCCCGCAAGGTCACCCTGTTCTGCGGCGCGGGCGTCCGCGGGGCGCATGCCGAGGTGATGGCGGTCGCGAAGGCCCTTGCCGCGCCGGTCGGGCACTCCCTGCGCGGCAAGGAGTGGATCCAGTTCGACAACCCGTACGACGTCGGCATGAGCGGCCTGCTCGGCTACGGCGCCTGCCACGAGGCGGTGCACTCCGCCGACCTGCTCCTGCTGCTCGGCACCGACTTCCCGTACGACTCCTTCCTCCCGCAGGCCCGCACCGTCCAGGTGGACCACGACGCCACCCGTCTCGGCCGCCGGACCCCGCTGGAGCTGGCCGTCCACGGTGACGTCTCGGCCACCCTGCGCGCCGTCCTGCCGCTGCTGGAGCCCAAGGGTGACCGCGCCTTCCTGGACGAGATGCTGCGCAAGCACTGCCGCTCGTTGGAGGACGTGGTCGGCGCCTACACCCGGGACATCGAGAAGCACCTGCCGATCCACCCCGAGTACGTGGCCTCGGTGCTGGACGACGTCGCCGCCGACGACGCGGTGTTCACCGTGGACACCGGGATGAACAACGTGTGGGCCGCCCGCTACCTCCAGCCCAACGGCCGCCGCCGGGTGATCGGCTCCTTCCTGCACGGCTCGATGGCCAACGCGCTGCCGCACGCGATCGGCGCCCAGCTGGCGTGCCCCGGGCGGCAGGTCGTCTCGATGTCCGGGGACGGCGGGCTCTCGATGCTGCTCGGCGAACTGCTCACGGTGGTGAAGCACCGGCTGCCGGTGAAGACGGTGGTCTTCAACAACGGCGCACTCGGCATGATCAAACTGGAGATGCTGGTGTCCGGCTACCCCGAGGCGGAGATCGACAACGGGGACGTGGACTACGCCGGGATCGCCCGCGCGATGGGCATCCCGGCCAAGCGGGTCACCGAGCCGGCGCGTGTGCGGGAGGTGCTCGCGGAGGCACTGGAACGGCCCGGCCCGGCGCTGGTGGACGTGGTCACCGACCCGAACGCGCTCTCCATCCCGCCGCACATCACGGCCGCCCAGCTGAAGGGCTTCGCGCTGGCGGCCGGGCGGACGGTGCTCGCCGGCGGGGTCGGACGCATGATCGACCTGGCCCGGAGCAACCTGCGGAACATCCCCCGGCCGTAGCGCGGCGGGCAGGGGCCTCGCCGGTTTGCCTCTGAGGCAAATTTATTGCCCGTGCGGCACGGGCGGTGTCCACTGGTCACATGACCACCAGCCCACCCGGCCCCTCCGTCCCCGGCGACCGCATCGACGACGTGGAGGTCGTCGGCCTCGCCGCGAGGCTGCGCGAGCACCGGCTCGGCAGTCGCCTCACGCTGGAGGTCGCCGCCTCCCGGGTCGGCCTCTCCCCAGCCTATCTGTCCCGGCTGGAGACCGGCCGGCGGCAGCCCTCGCTGCCCGTCCTGCTCGGCCTCGCCCGCGCCTACGGCACCTCCGTCTCCGGCCTCCTCGGCGAGTCCCCGGCCGAGGCGGACCCGGTGGTGCGCGGCGGCGCGATCGAACCGGGCCGCGCGGGAGGCTGGGGCTATCGCCGGGCCGGCGCCCCCGGCCGGGCGATGCAGGCGCTGCGCGTCCACGTCCCCCCGGGCGTGCAGGACGAGGTGGTCCGGGTCCACCCCGGCGAGGAGTGGCTCTACGTCCTCCAGGGCCGGCTGCGGCTGACCCTCGGCGACCGCGTCCACCAGCTCGCGGAGGGCGACTCCGCGCACTTCGACTCGCTCACCCCGCACTGCATCGCCGCCGACTCGGCGGACGGGGTGGAGCTGCTCTTCGTGCACACCCTGCTGCAGAGCCCCGGCGGCGAACTCTGCCTCGGCGGCGGCCCTGCCACCCCCCACTGACCCACCGTCAGAACTCCTGGAGGAGATCTCCCATGGCTGATCCCACCATCACCGCCGGCGCCGCCACCGTCACCGCCGATGCCACCGTCGCCGCGGCCCCCGCCGAAGCCCCCAAGACCGTCGACGCCGGCAAGTGGGCCAACCGCCGGGTCGGCATCCGGGTGCTGATCTACATGGTCGCCACCCATGCCTTCGCCGGCTTCATCATGCTGCTCTTCGAGCTGGGCAACCGGAACAAGTAGCTTTCCGGGGGCTGATGTTGACCAGAGCCGTTCGGTCGCGGCCCCTGGTCACGCGGTCCGCAGCAGCTCGCAGAGCGCGTCCAGGGCGGCCGGGAAGAGGCGGTCGGGCGGGGTGGCGTAGCCGACCACCAGGGCCGGCGGGGCGTCCGGGGCGAGGGCCGGATCGGCCAGGTGCCAGGAGAGGCCGGTGACGGCCAGTTCGAACTCCTCGGCGCGGGTCAGCAGTTCGGCCTCCGACGGTGCACCGGGCGGCAGCTGCAGGACGGCGTGCAGCCCGGCGGCGATGCCCGTCACCCGGACGTGCGGGGCCCGTTCGGCGAGCGCCCCGACCAGCGCGTCCCGGCGCCGCCGGTAGTGCAGCCGGCAGCGGCGCACATGGCGGTCGTAGGTGCCGGAGGTGATCAGCTCGGCGAGGGTGAGCTGGTCCAGCACCGGGGACATGGTGTCCGCCAGTTGCTTCAGCCGGGCCACCGGCTCGACCAGGGCGTCCGGCAGGGCGAGCCAGGCCAGCCGGAGGCCGGGGGCCAGGCTCTTGGCCGCGGTGCCCGCGTAGACGACCCGCTCGGGGTCGAGCGCCTGCATCGCGCCGAGCGGTTGCCGGTCGTAGCGGAACTCGCCGTCGTAGTCGTCCTCGATCACGTACCCGTCCTGCTCGCGGGCCCAGCCGACGGCGGCCGACCGGCGTTCGGCGGCCAGCGCCGCGCCGGTCGGGTACTGGTGGGCGGGGGTGAGCAGGACGGCCGCGTCCCGTCGGTCGCCGAGCAGGTCGGTCCGGGCGCCCGAGCAGTCCAGCGGCAGCGGCGCCGGGCTCAACCCGGCCGCCCGGACCATCTCGCGCTGCGGCGGCAGCCCGTACCCCTCGACCGCCAGGGTGCGGGTGCCGCGGGCCCGCACCGCGCCGCGCTCGCGCAGGGCGGTGCAGAGCAGGCCGATGCCCTGGGTGAACCCGGAGCAGATCAGCAGGTGGTCGGGGTCGGTCCGGACACCGCGCACCCGGGCGAGGTAGTCGGTGAGCGCCTGCCGCAGCTCGATCCGTCCGAGCGGACCGCCGTAGTCGAAGGCCTCGTGCGGCGCGGTGGCGAGCGCCCGCCGGGCGGCGCTCAGCCAGGCGGTGCGCGGGAAGAGCGAGACGTCCGGCCGTCCGGGCATCAGGTCGTACCGGGCCGTCCGGCGCCCGCGCGGCAGCTCGGGCGCGCGCCGGACGGGCCGGGGCGCCGTCCGCCCGGCCACCGTGGTGCCCGACCCCTGCCGGGAGGCGAGCCACCCCTCGGCCGTGAGCTGCCCGTACGCCTCGACCACGGTGTTGCGGGCGATCCCCAGGTCCTCGCCGAGCGCCCGGGACGACGGCAGACGCGTCCCCGGGACCAGCCTCCCGTCCTGCACGGCCTCCCGCAGCGCGTCCTCCAGCGCCGCCCGCAGGCCGATCCCGGCGGCCCGCCGCCCGGTGAGGTCGAGGTGCAGATCGCCGCCGAAGGCGGTCCAGGAGGTGGAGCTCATGGGCGGGAGGGGCCTATCCGTGCGGGGCGCTGTGCCGTCCGGGCTTCTGTCCGTGCGGCACTATCGTCGCAGCGCCGCGGCGGTGGCCCGCTCGGGGCAGCGCCGGGACTCCGCCGACCACCGGGTCGGCCCGGTCAGGCCCAGGTCGCGCCCGCCGGCTCCTGGACGGTGGCGTTGAGGCGGTTGAAGAGGTTGGTCAGGCCGATCATCAGGATGATCGCGGAGAGCTGCTCCTCGTTGAAGTGGTCGGCGGCCTCGTCCCAGATCGCGTCCGGCACGGCCTGCCCGGAGCGGTCGGCCAGCCGGGTGGCGGCCTCGGTCAGGGCGAGGGCCGCGCGCTCCTCCTCGGTGAAGAAGGGCGCCTCACGCCAGGCGGCGACGGCGTGCAGACGCTCGTCGGTCTCGCCGGCCTTCTTCGCGCTGGTGACGCCGGCGAACACGCAGGCGCTGCAGCCGTTGATCTGACTGGCCCGCAGGTGCACCAGCTCCAGGATCTGCGGCGCGACGCCGCCCTGGTACACGGCCTTGTAGATGTTCTGGATGCCCTTCGTCGCGTCGGGCAGGACCATGGCGGGGTTCTTCATCCGGGCGGTCATGGTGTCTCCTCCGTCGAGTGGGCCCGAGTGCCTTGCGCGGCGGGCCGGTTATCGTCCTTCACTGCACCGACGGATCGCGAAGCGAGGATGTGACAGGTGGACGAGAACGAATTTCTGGCCCGGCGTTTCGAGGAGCACCGACCCCAGCTGCGGGCCGTCGCCTACCGGATGCTCGGCTCGCTCAGCGAGGCCGAGGACGCCGTCCAGGAGACGTGGCTGAAACTGGACCGCTCCGACATCAGCGCCGTGCAGAACCTCGCCGCCTGGCTCACCACCGTGATCGGCCGGGTCTGCCTGGACCAGCTGCGCTCGCGCGCCGCGCGGCGGGAGGACCCGCTGCACGGCCAGGACGGGCAGGAGGGCCCGGTCCGGCTGCCCGATCCGGTGGTCGGCGCCTTCGGGGTGGTCGACCCTGAGCAGGAGGTCCTGATGGCCGACTCGGTCGGGATCGCGCTGATGGTCGTGCTGGACACGCTCGCGCCGGCCGAGCGGCTCGCCTTCGTCCTGCACGACCTGTTCGCGGTGCCGTTCGACGAGATCGCGCCGATCCTCGGCCGCACCTCGGCATCCACCCGGCAGCTGGCCAGCCGGGCCCGCCGCCGCGTCCAGGACGCCGCGCCCGCCCAGGACAGCGACCTGGCCCTGCGCCGCGAGGTGGTGGAGGCCTTCCTCAGCGCCGCGCGCGGCGGTGACTTCGACGCCCTCCTCACGCTGCTCGACCCCGAGGTCGTGGCCCGCTCGGACGGCGGCGCCCTGCGGCCGAGCGTGTTCCGGCGCGGCGCGGCCGAGGTCGCCTCGCAGGCGATCACCTTCGCCCGCTTCGCCCAGGACGGTCGCCCGGTGCTCGTCAACGGCGCGCCCGGTGTGCTCTCGCTCGCCGACGGCAAGCCGCTGTCGCTCATGGCGTTCACCATCCGGGGCGGCCGGATCACCGCGCTCGACATCCTCACCGACCCGGACCGCCTCGCGCGGCTCGGCCTGGGGGCGCTGCTCGGCGACTGAGCGGACGGCGGGGCGGCAGGCGTACCGGCGCGCCTGCCGCCCCGCCGAGTCGTACGCGGATGGGACGTCTGCCGGATACTGCCCGGTTGTGCTCCGCTCGTCTCCGGGGATACCGCCAGGGCGGCCGCACGATCGGCCCCGTCTAACCCGGCCGACCCGCCTGGAGGGCCGACCAGGGGAAGAACTGGCCACAGACATCGGACAGAGACTTGGAGTACTTGGCAGTAAAGGCTGGACAGGTCGACTGGCGGTCTGTCAGGATCGGCTCTGTCGCCGGACCGCAGGGCCGGCGGACACACCAGGGGAGGAACCACATGACGCAGGACAGCCAGCCGCAGTTCGTCTCGGTGCCGGTGCCGAGCCAGTACGTCACGCAGGTGTACGCCTACCTCGCGGAGCTGACCGGTGCCACGGCGGCCACCGGGACGACCGCCGTCCCCCCGGCCGCGCCGCCGGCAGCGGGGGGCCCGGCGGACGACGGTCGGCTCCCGGTCGTCGAATGGACCGTCGAGGACTTCCGCCGGCTGATGATCGAGCCGCTGGGCTCGGTGCAGACGGTGGCCCGGGTGCTGGACATCCTGGCGAAGCAGCCGGACGCGCGGGTGAGCTACACCGCGCTGGCCACCCGGCTGGGGATGGAGAAGAAGAGCCTGCAGGGCAACCTCGCCGCCTTCACCCGTGCGGTGCACCAGCACTACCGGCGCCGCAACTGGCCGATGACCTGGGTGGAGGCGCTCACCACCGAGCCCGGGCTCAAGTCGGAGTTCTTCTACACGGTGAACGCCACCCTCGCGAAGCGCTGGCTGGAGGCCCGTGCGCAGGGCTGACGCACGGCCGGCACGCACGGCGACCGGCGGCGGGTGCGACCGGCTCGGTGAGGCGGGGGCGTCCGCCCGCTACTCCCCTCGTCTAACCGATCCGGCGCCAGCCGTCGCCGGTCGCCCCCGGCTTCGCCACCGGCGCGCGGCCGAAGTCGTACCGCACCCCGTCGGGCCCGAAGGCGAGCAGTGATATCGAGGACGAGCCCCAGATCCGCCCGTCACCGAACTCCCGCCGCTGGACCAGTGCCGTCGGATCGTCGAGCGCCAGGCCGTCGCCGGAGACGATCGGCAGCCACCCGCCCCACGCCTGCTCCGTCGTGGCGGGGCCGGGCATCGGCGCGGGCCGGGCGGTTGCCTCGAAGCGGGCCCGGAAGTGCGCGGCCCGCGCGGCCATCAGCGAGCGGACCAGCTCGGACGCCGCCCGGTCCGCCGCCATCCCCTCCAGCCCGTCGTTGAGCACGACGCTCAGCCCGGACGGCAGCTCACGATCCGTCAGCGTGCTGCCGCCCCAGGTCAGTACCCGCGCCCCGGCGGGGCCCGCGAGGACGAGGTGGAACGGGTCGTACCGCTCCAGGTCGACCCGGGCGAGACCGCCGTCCCGCAGGGCGATCAGCGGCAGTTTCCCGCGCGAGAGCCGCGTCCGGGCCGGTGCCATCGTCCCGAAGCCGTTCAGCAGACAGGCTGCCCCGGGCTCGACACCCGAGCCCGAGGGGCCGCCCGGCTCGACCGCCAGCCACGTCCCGCCCGCCGCCAGGTCCAGCCCGCCGACCACCGAGGGGTGCGCGGGCCAGTGGTGGCCCGGTGGGGACCACCGTCGCCCGGCGTACTCGTCCCGCACCGACAGCAGCAGCACGGGCACCGACGCCGACGGTTCGATGCTGACGAACGCGGTACACACGATCCTGGCCCCCTGACCTCGCCCACACCGGGCGGCTCACCTGTACCGCCCTCCCCGCGATCCTCGCACGACCGTTCGCATCCGGGCAGGCCTGCACTCTCCCCCTTCCACCCTCGCAGTGCCGCACTCGGGCGAGCCGTGCGGCGGCCTCGCCTCCGCCCCGAGTGGCCCACGATCTCTCGGCCCGAATGTGCCAGGGGGACAGTCCACTCGGCCCCTAGGCTGGCCGGTATGACGACGACGAACGAGAACGCCACCGTGTCCGCCCCCGAGCAGCGGCTCTCCCTCCCCGACCTCGCTCCCGGCTTCTACCAGGCCATGATCGCCCTGGACCGCGCAGCCGGGCAGGGGGTGGACCCGGTCCTGGCGGAGCTGGTCAAGGTGCACGCCTCGATGATCAACGGCTGCTCCTTCTGCATCGACATGCACTCCACGGACGCCCTGAAGAACGGCGAGGAGAACCGCCGCCTGCTCTCCCTCCCGGCCTGGCGGGAGACGTCCTGGTTCACCGCCAAGGAGCGGGCGGCCCTCGCGCTGACCGAGTCGGTGACCCTGCTGACCCAGGGGCACGTGCCGGACGCCGTCTACCACGAGGCCGCCGAGCACTTCGAGCAGGCCGAGCTGGCCCAGCTGATCGCGCTGATCGTCACCATCAACTCCTGGAACCGGATCGGCGTGACCTCCCGCCTCAGCCCGGCCGCCGAGTAGGGTCCCGGTATGACGACCACTCAGCAGGAGAAGGCCCGCGCCCTGCACGCCCTGCACCGCCCCGGTGAGCCGCTGGTGCTCGCCAACGTGTGGGACGCGGCGAGCGCGCGGCTGGTCGCCGGCGCCGGGGCCCGGGCCGTCGCGACGGCCAGCGCGAGCGTCTCCTGGACGCTCGGCAGTGCGGACGGGGACGCGGCCGACCGCGACGAGGTGCTCGCCCAGACCGCGCTGATCGTGCGCTCGGTCGGGCTGCCGGTGACGGCGGACCTGGAGAGCGGCTTCGCCGCGACGGCGGCCGAGGTCGGCGAGACGATCACCGCGCTGCTGGCCACCGGCGCGGTCGGGGTCAACCTGGAGGACGCGGAGCGGCCCGCCGCCGAGGCGGCCGAGCGGATCGCGGCGGCCCGGGCCGCCGCCGACGCGGCCGGGGTCGCGCTCTTCGTCAACGGGCGCACCGACGTCTTCCTGCGCGGGATCGGCGACCCGGCCGGCCGGCTGGACGAGGCCGTCGCCCGTCTGCGGGCCTACGTCGAGGCGGGCGCGGACGGCGTGTTCGTGCCCGGCGTGGCGGATCCGGAGACGATCGCCGCCCTGGTGGCCGCCGTCCCGGCGCCGCTGAACATCCTGGCCGGCCCGGGCTCGCCGTCCGTGCCGGAACTGGCGGAGCTGGGCGTGGCCCGGGTCAGTCTCGGGCCGGGGCTGGCCAGGGCGGCGTATGCGGCGGTGCGCCGCGCCGCCGAGGAGGTGTACGCCGGGGGGACGTACGCCGCGCTCGACGGCGGGCTCACCTACCAGGAGCTGAACGCCCTCGCGGAGGGCTGAACGGGCGGTCCGGGCACGCTCGGGGATGTGCCCGGACCACCCGTTCAACGCGGGCGGGTGGCGGGCCTCCTGGTGCGTTCAGGACCCTCGTCAGTTCAGGACCCCGTCAGTTCAGGACCTGCCCGCTGATCCCCGGGTGTTCCATCTGGTTGGTGCCGATCGCCTCCACCTCCTGCGCGGTGTGTCCGACCAGCGGCAGCTTGCCGGCCTCGCGCAGGGCGAGGTCGGTGGGGGAGAGGTTGAGGCCGCTGGAGAGCCCGTCGAGGGCGTCCGGCGAGGCCGCGGTGGAGGTCGTGGCCGACGCGGCCGGGGCGGCCAGGGCGAGGCCTGCCATGGTGAGGGCGGCCAGGGTCGCGAGTTTCTTCATGGAACCCCCAACGACCCGGCCGCCCTCAGGTCACCGCGGTGGCGTCACACCGTCACCCGCAGCGTCGTCACGCTGTTGCTGACGAACGACCCGATCGGCTCCGTCACCGCCCCCTCGGCCAGGGCGAGCCGGGGAAAGCGGTCGAACAGGAACCGCAGCGCCGTCTCGGCCTCCATCCGGGCGAGTCCGGAGCCGAGGCAGAAGTGCGGGCCGTGGCCGAGCGAGAGGTGCCGGTTCGGCTGCCGGGTGATGTCGAAGCGGTCGGCGTCGGCGTAGTGCCCGGCGTCCCGCCCGGCGGCCGCGTACGAGGCGAGCAGCGCCTCGCCGCGCCGGATCACCACGTCACCCACCGCGATGTCCTCGGTCGCGTACCGCAGCGGGAACTGCCCGACCGGCGAGTCGTAGCGCAGCGTCTCCTCGACCACCGCGGACCACGGCTGCTCCCCGTCGAGCACCAGGCGCAGCTGGTCGGGGTGGGCGAGCAGGGCGCGGACGGCGTTGGTGATCAGGTTGAGGGTGGTCTCGTGGCCGGCCACCAGCATCAGCAGCAGCGTGCCGACCAGCTCCCGCTCGCTGAGCCGGTCCCCGGACTCGCGGGCGGCGATCAGGTCGGTGGTCAGGTCGTCGCCCGGTTCGGCGCGCTTGGCCTCGACGACGGAGGCGAGCAGCGCCTGCAGCCCCTGCTGGGCGGCGATCGCGGCCTCGGGGGTGGCGGAGCTGGAGACCAGGGTGTCGGAGAGCTCGTGCAGTTCGTCCTGCTGCTTGGGCGGCAGGCCCAGCAGCTCGCCGATGACCTGCATCGGCAGCGGGTAGGCGAAGTGCTCGCGCAGGTCGAACGCGCCCGTGAGCCCGCCGAGGTCGTCGAGCAGCGCCAGCGTGCGGGCCTCGACGGTGGGCCGCAGTTCGGCGACCCGGCGCGGGGTGAACGCCTGGGTGACCAGACCGCGCAGCCGCCGATGGTCCTCGCCGTCCGCGGTGATCATGCCCGGCACGGTGACGAAGTTCAGCAGCGGCCAGCCCTTGGGCAGGCGGCCCTCGGTGAAGGTGGTCCAGAGCTGCGGGTTCTTGCCCACCCGGGGGTCGGCGAGCAGCTCCTGGAGGGTGTCGTGGTGGGTTATCGCCCAGACCACCACCCCGCCAGGGAGTTCCACCAGGACCGCCGGGCCTGCCTCCCGGAGTCGGGCGTTCTCTCCGTGCTGGTCCCGTCCGAAGGGGTCGAGCCGGACGGGCTCGGGCCGGTGGCCGGGTCGGTCGAGCTCAGGGGCGGCGGTGTCCATGACGGCCTCTCGGGGGCTGGCGGGCGGGGCGGGGTGAAGGCGCTGTAGAGCACCGGCAGGCCGATCAGGGCGCGTGACCAGGGCGACGGACGCCAGGCCAGGTCGTTCGGCGGGACGGCGAGTTGGAGATCGGGGAGGCGGTGCAGCAGGGTCTCGACGGCGGTCTCGACGATGATCCGGGCCGGGTGCTGCGCCGGGCAGACGTGCCTGCCGGCGCCCCAGGCCAGGTGGGCCCGGTTGCCGCCGAGGGAGCCGTGCGCGGCGGACGAGGCACCCTGGGCCGCCGGGTCGGCGTTGGCCGCGGCCAGGCCGAGCACGAGCATGTCGCCGGCGCTGATGTACTGGCCGCCGAGGACGGTGTCGCCGGTCGCCCACCGGCCGGGGAAGTTCTGCGTCGGCGGGTCGCGCCAGAGCACCTCCTCCAGCGCGTCGGCGACGGTGAGCCGGCCGCCGGTGAGGGTGGCCCGGAAGCGGCGGTCGGTGAGCAGCAGACGCAGCGTGTTGCCGGTCCAGTTGATGGTGGTCTCGTTGCCCGCGACCATCATCACCACCAGGTGGTGCACCGCCTCCTCGTCGCTCAGCGCGGCCGGGTGGGCCAGCAGCCAGGAGGTGAGGTCGGCGCCCGGGGTGGCGCGTCGGCGCCGGACGAGGTCGACCAGGATCGCCTGGAACTCCGCGCCGGCGCGCACCGAGTCCTTGCTGCTGTCGACGAAGTGGCTGATCAGGCCGAACAGGTGCGGTCCGGCCTCGGCGGGCAGTCCGATCAGCTGGGTGAAGACCAGCAGCGGCAGCCGGCGGGCGTACTGGGCGACCAGGTCGGCGGTGCCGTCCGGGCCCCAGCTGTCGATCAGGGCGTCGGCGGCGGCCTCGGTGGTCTCGCGCAACTGGCGGTGGTCGATCTGGGCCAGCGTGTCGGCGACCGCGGCGCGCAGCCGCTGGTGCTCGCCGCCGTCCAGGTTGAGCAGGGTGGGCCGCCAGGAGGTCATCGGCAGCAACCGGGAGTCGGCGGCCAGCCGGCCCTCGGCGGGGACTCTCCAGCGGCGTGAGTCCTTGGAGAACAGCGCCTCGTTGCGGGTGAGTTCGAGCAGTTCGGGATAGCCGATCACCAGCCAGGCCTCGACCCCGGGCTCCAGTTCGATCGGCGCGACCGGCCCGTACCGCGCCCGCAGCCGGGCGTACAGGCCGTGCGGGTCGTCGGCGACGGCGGCGCCGTACAGGGGTGTCAGCGGCGCCCCGGCCGACAGGCCCCCGCCGGCGTGCGCCGGGCAGCCCGGCGGTGGGGACAGCTGCCCGGCAGCCGTGCCCGGATCGGGAGTTGTCATCGCTGGAGCTCCAGTACGGCGGTGGAGTGCAGATGGTCGACGAAGTCGATCAGCAGGTCGTACGCGGCCCGGCGGTCCCGCGCGTCGCAGTACAGAATCGGTACCTCGGGCAGCAGGTCGAGGGCGGAACGCAGCTCGTCCTCGGGGTAACTCGGCGTGTCCGGAAAGGTGTTGACGGCCACCGCGAACGGGATCCGCTGCTCCTCCAGGCGGCCGAGCACGTCGAAGCTCTCGTCCGGGCGGCGCAGGTCCACCATCGCGATGGCGCCGAGCGCGCCGCGCGACAGGTCGTCCCAGAGGGGCCAGAACCGCTGCTGCCCGGGGGTGCCGAAGAGGTACAGGGCGAGCCGGGGGTTGAGCGTGATCCGGCCGAAGTCCAGCGCGACCGTGGTGGTGGTCTTGCCGGGCCGCCCGGTGAGGTCGTCGATGCCGCTGCTGGCGGCCGTCATGGTCTCCTCGGTGCGCAGCGGCGTGATCTCGCTCAGCGCGCCGACCAGCGTGGTCTTGCCGACCCCGAACGGGCCGGTGACCAGGATCTTCACCGCGCCCTGGACGGAGGGCGGCAGGTACTGCGGCTCGGGCGGCTGCGACTGGGACTGCGACTGGGACGGTGACTGCGGCTGCGGCTGCGCCTGCGACTGGGCGGTACGCGGGTCAGCGGAGTTGGCGGAGGCCAACGAGCACCTCTTCCAGGAGGGTTGCGGGCAGGCGTTCGGCCTGCGGGACGGGCGGGAGCACCTGGACGGCGCCGAGGTCCCAGAGGTCGCCGACCAGGACCTTGACGACGCCGAGCGGTAGCCCGAGGTAGGCGGCCACCTCGGCGACCGAGAGCAGGCTGCGGCAGAGGTCCAGGATGCGCTGGTGCTCGCG
Source organism: Kitasatospora sp. NPDC050463 (assembly GCF_040655255.1). Taxonomy (NCBI): domain Bacteria; kingdom Bacillati; phylum Actinomycetota; class Actinomycetes; order Kitasatosporales; family Streptomycetaceae; genus Kitasatospora; species Kitasatospora sp. NPDC050463. The sequence goes on along the minus strand of NZ_JBFAJO010000022.1, from coordinate 32,216 downwards.
GTTGAGCAGCGCGTCCTCGGGTAGTTCGGGGCGGTCGGCCACGGCGCTGACCAGGCTTTCGACGGCCAGCGCGGACCGCGTGGGCCGGCTGCGGCCTCCGGTGATCACATAGGGCCGTACCGGCCCGTTCACCGCCGGTCCTCCGCCGCGTGATCGACGCGCGGCGGGCTGGTGAGATGGCTGCCGATCCGCTCGACCAGGACCTGCATCTGGTAGGCGACCAGGCCGGCGTCCACCGCCTCGCCGGTCACCACGGCCAGGTGGGCCCCGGCGCCGGCGGCGACGATGAAGAGGTAGCCGCCGCCGTACTCGATGACGATCTGGCGGGTGGCGCTGCCGTGGCCGCCGAAGCCCTGGGCGACGCCGCGGGCCAGCGACTGCAGGCCCGAGCACGCGGCGGCGAGCCGCTCGGCGTCCTCGCGCAGGATGCCCGCACTGCGGCCGATCTCCAGGCCGTCGTTGGACACCACGACGGCGTGCTGGACCTCGGGGACGGAGATGATGTCGGCGAGCAGCCAGCCGAGATCAGGGGTGGTGGTCATGGAACTCTCCGAAGCGCTGGGGGAGCTGGGGGGAAGCGGGAAGGGAAGGGTGGGGCTGGGCCTGCGTCCGGGCGACCGATCGGCCGTTGGCGGTGCCGGCCTGGAACATCGCCATGAACGTCCGGGCGTCCTGGGCCGACCGGTACGGCGGGGCGGGCGCCGGCGGGGGAGCGGCCGGCGCGGCATGGCGGTTGGTGCGGTCGCGCCGGTGGCTCCGGCGGGGCAGCGGCGGCGGCGCGGCGGGGGCGGCCGGCGGGGTCTCCACCAGGGGGTGGCCGGAGGTCCGCGGGTGCCCGCCCGGATACGGCGCGGCCGGGTTCCGGCGGGGGCCGGACGTGAACGCCGGGTCGTCGGGGCCGAGGCCCGGGACGGTCGGCGGGAGCGGTTCGGTGAGCAGCGCGTTGGGCAGCAGCACCACGACCCGCACCCCTCCGTAGGGGGAGGGCGCGGAGCTGAGGGTGACCCGGAACCCGTACTGCTCGGCGAGCCGGCCGACCGCGGCCAGGCCCAGCTGCGGTACCTCGCCGAGGCGGGAGACCTCCAGCGAGGTGCCGCCGGCCAGTGCGGAGGCGGCCTTGGCGACGGCCTGCTCGGGCATCCCGACACCGCCGTCGTCGATCTCGACGACGGCGCCGTTGTGCACGGGCATCAGCGTGACGAACACCTGGGTGCTGGGCGGTGAGTAGCGGGTGGCGTTGTCCAGCAGTTCGGCCACGGCGTGGATGAGCGCCTCGGCGGCGGCGCCGACCACGGCCGTCTCGATCCGGCTGCGGACCACCACCCGCTGGAAGGGCAGGATGCGCGACTGGGCGCCGCGCACCACGTCCTCCAGGGGGACCGGCTCGGGCCAGTGCCGCCCGGCCCGGGCTCCGCAGAGGACGGCCAGGGTCTGTGCGAGGCGGGCCTGTTGGGCGGCGGCGTGGTCCGCCTTGAGCAGGCCCTCCAGCAGGGCCGGGTCGTCGTGGGTGCGTTCCATCTCGTCCAGCAGGGCCTGCTGGTCGTGCGCCATCACGAGGATCCGGCGGGCCACGCTGAGGAAGGCCCGCTGGGTGGAGGCGTTGAGTTCCTGCTCGTGCTGGACGGCCGCCAGCTCGCTGCCGCGGCGGGCGAGTTCGGTGGCGAGCTGTTCCCGCAGACGGGTGTTGTCGCGTTGTTGCCGGTCGGCCCGGCGGCGCTGGGTGACGGAGACCGCGTGGTAGCGGGCGGCGGCCACGAGGGCGAGGGCGGCGAGAACGCCGGTTGCCGTTGCGCACCACTGAGTCATCGTCACGCGGCGAATTCTAGGGTGATGATCCTACAAAGATGTGAATGGATCTCGCCACGTGACCGGATCTCGTCAATATCCCGTCAATACGACGTCAATCAGGCCTCCTTCGGGCCCGATCGGCCCGCGCCCGGAGCGACCGGCGGGGTCCCCCCGGCGCCGCCGAGAGGCACCCCGCCGGTCCTCGTGACCGCGCCGGCCCTCCTCACCGCACCGGCGAACTCCGGTGCAGCAACAGCAGGGCGACGTCGTCCGGGCGGGAGCGTCGCTCGGTCACGTTGAGGGTGAGCAGGTCGGCCAGGCGCTCCAGGGCCGCGGACGGGCCGAGCCGGACCGGGCCGGTCTGCCTGGCCCAGAGCTCCAGACCGCCGAGCATCCGCTGCACCGACTCGTCGTAGTCCTCCTCGCGGTCCTCGACCAGACCGTCCGTGTAGACCAGCAGCGTCTCGCCCACCGCCAGGTGCTCGACCGCCAGTGGGTAGGGCATCCCCGGATCCACCCCCAGCGGCGGGCCGCCCGGCAGTTCCAGCTCGACGGCCCTGGCGTCCGCCGCTATCCGGACCGGCGACGGATGCCCGGCCCGGGCCGCCCGCAGGGTGCCGTCGGCGGGGTCGAGGGTGAGGTAGAGACACGTGGCGAAGAGATCGGTGTCGAGCTCGGACAGCAGCCGGCTGGTCCGGGCCAGCGTGGCGGCCGGGTCGTGTCCGTCGGTGGCGTACGCGCGCAGGCCGCTGCGCAACTGGCCCATCACGGCGGTGGCCTCGGCGTTGTGGCCCTGGACGTCGCCGATCACCAGCCCGATCCGGCCGTCCGGCAGCCGGAGCAGGTCGTACCAGTCGCCGCCGATCTGCATCCCCTCGGTGCTGGGCAGGTACCGGGCGGCGCTGGCGAGCCCGGGCAGCCGCGGCAGGGTGCGCGGCAGCATGGCGCGCTGGAGTTCGGTGGCCCGGTGGTGGTGGGTGTCGTAGAGCCGGGCGCGCTCCAGGGACTGCGCCAGGATGCCGGCGAAGGCGGAGTAGAGGGTGCGGTCCTCACGGCCGAAGGCCCGGTCGGTCGAGAAGGTGATCAGGCAGGAGCCGACCTGCCGACCCGAGGCGACCAGCGGCAGCACCGCCCAGGCGGCCGGGGTCAGCGGCCCGCCGACGCTGCGCCGGGCCTGGCCGGGCTCGCTGAACAGCGGCGTGGAGTGGGCCAGCGAGTGCTGCATCACGCCCTCGGAGAGGTCGGCCAGCCGGGTCAGCTCGGTGCGCCGCGGGCCGCCGTAGACGGTGTGCGAGACCGGCAGCAGCCGCCCCTCCTCGACCAGGTCGAGCACGATGCCGGCGGCGCCGAAGGCCGGCCGGGCGACATCGGTCACCGCGGTGGTCACGTCCCGGACGGTGACCGCACGCGACAGCGCCCGGGTGAGTGCCAGCAGCAGGGCCGAGCGGGCGCCGGCCGCCGGGGCGCCGTTGCCCGGCTCGCCCGCGGGCGGCCGGTCCTCGGGCGTGCGGGCGCGGTCCCGGTCGGCGAGCAGCCCGGCGATCCGGACCGGCCGCCGGTGCACGTCCAGCATCACCTCGCCGGTCTCCTCGATCCGGATCGCGCGGCCGCCCCGGCGAGGTACCCGGTACTCGATCCGGTACGGACCGCCGGTGGCGAGCGCCTCGGCGAGGGCGGCCTGGACGTCCGGCAGGTCCTCGGGGTGGACGAGCCGGTCCAGGTCGGGGGCGGCAGCCGGGGCGTCCTCGGGCGGCACGGGCCGGCCGACCACCCGGTAGGCGGCGGCGTCCCAGTAGGTCTCGCCGGTCACCAGGTCGCGCTCGAAGGCGCCGTGCCCGGCGGAGCGGACGGCGAGCGAGAGCATCGGGTGGGCCAGGGCGGCGGCCCGGTCGCCGGCACCGGCTCCGGTACCGCCGCCGGAGCCGTCGACGGAACCGCCGGTCGGCCCGGGGCGGGTGCCGGCCCGCGCGCCGTCGAGCAGGTGGGCCAGCCGGTGGGCGCAGGCGTCGCCCAGCGTTTCCAGGACGTCCAGGTCGCGGCGGGGGACGGTGCCCCGGTGGGCGAGGGCGAGGGCGAGCACGCCGACCGGCCGCTCGTCGACGATCATCGGCAGGGTGATCAGGGCGACCATGCCGGTGCCCATGCCGGCGTTGCGGTTGGGGTAGTCGACGCTGGTGCGCTCCGGGCTGAGCAGGTACGGGCGGCGCAGCCTGAGGGCCATCGCCGCGGGCAGGTCGCCGGCCGGATCGATGACGCCGTAGCGCTCGTGGACCCAGTCGGGCAGGCCGTGCGAGGCGGTGAGCCGGAGCATTCCGGCGGAGTCCAGCAGGTAGAGCGCCGAGCCCTCACCGGTGATCCAGCTCGGGCCCTCGGCGAGGACGGTGCCGAGGAGTTCGGCGGCGGTGGTGCAGCCGAGCAGTAAGCGGACGCAGCGCATCGCGCTGCGCGCGGTGGGGCTGCTGCGCGGGGTGCGGGTCTCGTCCTCGGAGGGGGGAAACCACGGCGAGGTCAGGTCCATGGGATTTCCCGGCCTTTCCGTCGCTTATCGGGCACTCAATTCTTCATACCTTATTTCTCATGGCGGTGAAGGGTGACCCGGACGGCGCACCGGTGCCGGTGTCCGGTCGTCGGCCGCGTCCGGGGCGACCGCCCTGACCAGGGGGTCTGCCGCGGCCCGGGTCCGCCGGTCGGGCGGGTGCGTCCGGTGTGGCAGGTGCCCCGTGCGTCGGTGCGTCGGTGTGGCGCGGTGGCGCCCCCGGGGCGCCGGCACGCCGGCGGTGCTCAGGCCCGGGGCCAGTTCCGGAGGCCGCCGGTGAGCATGGTGATCAGGCGGTCCTGGGTGTCGGCGAGGTCCTCGGCGAGTTGGAAGCCGCCGCCGATCGACAGGGAGGCGAAGCCGTGGGCCACCGAGCGGACGGTCCGGGCGGCGTGGACGGCCTCGGAGCCGTCCAGCCCGTAGCCGCGGAGCACCGCGATGATCACCCCGACCAGCCGGCCGGCCGCCCTGGTCAGCTCGTCGTCCGATCGCGGGGCCTGCGGCAGCGCGTGGTACCGGTGCGGGTACTCGCTGGCGTAGCCGTGGTAGGCGCGCAGGAGGGCGGCCACGGCCTCGTCGCCGCCGCGCCCGAGGGCGGCTTCGGCGAGCCGGTCGGCCAGTTCCCCGGTGACCCGGACGGCGATCAGCCGGCGCAGTTCGGCGAGCCCGCCGCTGACGTGCTTGTACAGCGAGGGGGTGGCGACCCCGGCACGTCCGGCGACGGCGGCCAGGGTGAGGGCCTCGGTCCCCTGCTCGTCGATGAGGGCGAGGGCGTGGTCGACGACCTGCTCGGGGGTCAGTCCGACTCGGGGCATGGCGCGGTCTCCGTGGGTGCGGCGGGGGAGGGGGAGGGGTGCGGAAGGGGTGCGGAGGGGGCCGGACTCAGGCCAGCTCGGCGAGGAAGGGCAGCAGGGCGTCGGCGGTGGCCTGCGGCTGGTCGGCCATCGGGTAGTGCCCGGCGCCCTCGATCATCACCTTGCGGGCCTTCAGCGCGGCGGCCTGCCGGTCGGCGACCACCGCCGGGTCGGGGAAGTCGGGGTCCTTGCCGCCCATCACGACCAGCGCCGGGCAGGTCACGGCGGCGGTCCAGCCGGTCGGCGCGGAGTCCCCGTGGACGTAGCCCCGGGTGGCCTGCTTGCGGCCCGGCGTGCGCAGCGCGGCGACCAGCCCGTCCACGTAGGCGTCGAGGTCGGCCGGCTTGGCGCCCGGGTACGCCATCCTGCGGTGGTAGAGCCCCCAGAACGCGGGGGAGTGCACCAGCAGCGCGCCCATCACGCCGAACATCGCGCGTTGCAGCGCGTTCGGCGGCACGTTCTCGACGAAGGCGTCCAGCAGCACGATCCCGGCGACCCGCTCGGGCACGTCCCCGGCCATCTTGACCACGGTCGCGCCGGTGTACGAGTTGCCGACCAGCGCGGCGCGGTCGGTGCCGAGGTGGTCCAGCAGGGCGAGCACATCGGTGGCGATCGCGGCCGGCGAGTAGTCGTCCCAGACGATCGAGGACTCGCCGAAGCCGCGCAGGTCCAGGGTGATCACCCGGCGGCCCGCGGCGACCAGCAGTGGGCGCAGGTGCCGGTACGCGGCCCGGCTGTCGAGCATGCCCGGGAGCAGGACGACCGGGGCGCCGTCGCCCTGCACCGTGTCGTCGAAGGCCAGTCGGCCGCCGGGGCGGTCGAGGTACTGGGTGCTGGGGGTGAAGGTGCCGGGCATGGGGGCCTCCTCGGTCCGCCGGGACGGGCATCGGCCGTTGTGCCGATAGCCATAAAGCTAAGGCTAATAGCCTTAGCCGTCAAGCGGTCGGCCGACCGGCTCCCCGGGGCGCCCCGGCGTCGCGGCTCAGAGCCCCTCCACTCAGACCCCCTCCACCTTGAACGGGTCGTGCTCGGCGAGCAGCTTCTCCAGCCGGGCCTGGTCCACCCGGGTGACGATCTCGTTGGTCTCCTGCCGGTCCCGGACCACCTTGGCCAGCGTGAACGAGGAGGTCACGGTGTAGAGCAGCCCGATCCCGAGGAAGGCGCGGGTCCAGCCGCCGACCGGCAGGTAGGCGATCCCGATCGCGAGGGCGCCGCCGGAGAGGGCGAAGGAGAGCACGGCCTGGATGTAGCACGCGGCCGTGGTACGTGACTGCATCGGTGCGTTCATGGCGCCAGGATGGGCCGCGCCGGTCCGGCCGCACATGAGTAGGAGTACTCAGATAGGGGGTCGTTCGTTGACAACCCATCACGTTCGGTAGTGTCAGTTGTCGCCAATCGCCCCAAATCGCCCATCGGGTCGCGTAGTGTCTGATCCGTATCCGGCCGTCCCGAACGGACGGCTTGGAATCAGGGGCTCCTAGGATTAACGTTTGATAACGCAGCGCGGTCCTCAACGCCGTACCCAGACGGCACCGTGCGCCGCCGCCTAATCCCACCGGCCGCCTCCGGGCAGGCCAGGGAGCCGGGGAACCACGTTCCTTGGGGTGAATCGGCCGGGCCCAGGCCCAGCCGTAGGAGACCTTCCTGCTCCGAACCCGTCAGCTAACCCGGTAGGCGCGAAGGAAGGAAAGGAGCGCGCCTCCGTGGCGTCGTCGCACTCTCCGGCACACCTGCCCGGCTCCACCGCCGGCACCCAGCTGCTCGACCACCCCTGGCCGCCCGCCCACCCGGGCGAGTACGGCGGGTCCGCCGCCGGGGCCACCCCGCAGGCCGCCGAGGCCAACCGGCACCGGATGCCCCGTCAGACCCGCGGCACCGCTCCGCTGCTCGGCGTCACCGCCGTCGCCGCCACCCTCGGTGCGACCGGTTTCGCCTCCGCCACCCCGGCCGCCGCGCCGGCCGTCGAGGCCCCGGACGAGACGCCGGTCGCACTCTCCGCGGACCCCGGCCTCGCCCTCGCCGCCCGGATCCAGCTGCAGGCCGACAGCCAGCGCACCGCCGCCGAGGAGAGTGCCCGCCTGCAGGCCGCGAAGGAGGCCGAGGCCAAGCGCGCCGCCCAGCAGCAGGAGGCCAAGCGGGCCGCCGAGGAGGCCGAGAAGGCCAAGCTCGCCGCCATCAACCTGCCGGTGCGCGACTACAACCTCTCCGCCCACTACGGCCAGAGCGCCTCCTACTGGGCCCACCTGCACACCGGCCTGGACTTCGCCGCCGACACCGGCACCCCGGTGTACGCGGTCGGCCAGGGCACCATCACCTCGGCCGGCTGGGCCGGTTCGTACGGCTACCGGATCGTCGAGACGCTGCCCGACGGCACCGAGATCTGGTACTGCCACCTCTCCTCGATCATCAAGGGCTCCGGCAAGGTCGTCCCCGGCCAGCAGCTCGGCAAGGTCGGCGCCACCGGCAACGTCACCGGCCCGCACCTGCACCTGGAGGTCCGCCCCGGCGGCGGCGCCCCGGTCGACCCGGAGACCTGGTTCGAGCAGCGCGGCATCACGCCCTGACAGCCCGCCACGGTGCCCCGGCCGTCGCCACGACGGCCGGGGCACCGTGGCGTCTCAGGCGTCAGTGGCCGCCTGCCCGGCCTCCCCGGCCGCGTGCCCCTCGCCCCCGTGCTCCTCCTCGGCCTCCCCGGCCTCGTAGTCCTGGTACTCCTCGTACTCCTCGTACTCCTCGTACTCCTCGTCGGCCGCCTCGGGCAGGCGCGCCAGGTAGGCGTCGATCTCCTCCTGGCCCGGCTCCGGCGCCAGCTCCGGGAACTCCTCCACCAGCAGCCGCGGCAGCCCCGGCGTCGTCCACTCGCCCACCAGGTCCAGCGCCGCCTCGGCGGCGGCCTCCTCGAACGCCCCGAAGTCCCCGGCCAGCTCCTCGGGCATCGGCCGGCCCAGCGCGGTCAGCTCCGTCAGATTGCGGTAGCTGCGCCGCATCAGTCCCTGCTCCAGCAGCCGCCGGGCGCCGTCCGTGGCCATCCCGACGCTGAGCATCCGGGCCTCACCCCAGCCCCCGTCGTCCACCGCGTCCAGCTCGCCCGCCCACTCGAGCGCCTCGTACGCGGCCGACCGGTCCTGCGGTGCCAGCTCCCGGAACGCCGCCAGCCAGGCCCGGACCGCCTCCTGGTCGGCGAGGTCCACCCCGTCCGCGCGCAGCAGCAGCGTGTACAGCCGGGGCCAGGTGACCAGGTCGGACCGGCGCAGCAGCCCGGCGGCCACCTCGCCCTGCCACTCGGCCTCCGCGTGCAGCCGTTCCTGCCGCTTCGCGTTCAGCCGCTTCGCCGCCCGCTGGTGGTCGATCAGCAGCCGCACCGCCGCGCCGTACGCCAGCGGGTCCTGCTCCGGCTCGGGCTGGACGTACAGGTAGAGCCGTTCGTACAGCAGCTGCTCCACGGCGTCCGAGGTCAGCTCCGGCCAGCCGTCGCGCATCCTGCCCTCGCCCAGCTCCAGCAGCGCCAGCACCGCCCGTACCGCGGCCTCGGCCACCGGCGGGTGGCCGTGCGCATGCGCCCAGGCGAGCAGTTCGACGGCTTTGGTGCGGGGGGCGAGCCGCAGGTCTTCTTCTTCCATGTCACGTACGGTAACCGGAAAGCCCGGGTAGGGTCGGCAGGCATGGTCCCCGTCCGACTCACCGGCCCCCGCCTGGCCATCCGCGAGTTCCACCACACCCCCGGCGACATCGACGCGCTGTACGCGGTGTTCGGGGATCCGGAGGCCACCCGCTACCTCCCGTTCGAGCCGCGCGACCGCGAGGACTGCGCCGACCAGATCGAGCAGTACCTGGAGGAGGCGATGCAGGGCGAGCGGACGGTCTACCGGCTGGCCGTCACCCGACGCGCCGACGCGCACGACCCGGCCCGCGCCGTCCCGATCGGCAACGCCGCCCTCACCCTCGGCGGCCACCGGTGCGCCGACCTCGGCTACGCGCTGCGCCCCGACACCTGGGGCAACGGCTACGCGGGCGAGATCACCGGGCTGCTCTGCGACCTCGCCTTCGGCCCGCTCGGCGTGCACCGGCTGGCCGCCCGGGTGGACGTCGAGAACGCGGCCTCCGTCCGGGTGCTCACCCGGGCCGGCTTCCGGCGGGAGGGCCGGATCCGCCACGACGTGCACCTGCGCGGCGCCTGGCGCGACTCCTTCCAGTACTCGCTGCTCGCCGACGAGTGGCCGCCCGGTGGCGGCCGGTCGCGAACGGGGGGTTAACCCCCCACCCGCTTCGCGGGAGAGCCGGATGTCCGGCCGACCGGGGCTTTGACAGGCTTGAGGGGTCAGCCCGGCACACCACCGAGAGACCCGAGGATCGACGGCCATGAGCAGCAGCCTCAGCGCGCAGCACAGCGAGTACGACCGCGACGGTGCGGCACGGCGCATCGAGGAGCCGCCGTACGTGTGGCGGGCGCCGTTCTCGTCGTACTTCTACCGGGAGCTCGGCTTCACCCTCACCGGGCTGCCGGTCGCGCTCGCCGGGTTCTCCTTCGCCGTCGTCCTGTTCTCCTTCGGCCTCGGCACCGTCGTCACCGTCATCGGCATGCCGGTGCTGGCCGCCCTGACCGGTGGGGCCCGAGGCTTCGGGCGGCTGGAGCGGGCCCGGACCCGCAGCATGCTGGCGCTGGACGTGCCCGGCCCGAAGCCGGTCCGGGTGAGCCGGCCCGGCAACTGGGGCGAGATCACCGCGCGGCTGACGGACGCGGCGGGCTGGAAGGCCGTGCTCCACCAGGTGGTGATGCTCCCGTGGGCGATCTTCAGTTTCGCGATGTCGCTGACGTTCCTGCTGGTCGGCTGGGTGCTGGCGCTCTACCCGCTCTACCACTGGGTCTACCCGACGTACGTCGGCTGGCGGGGCCTCAAGCTGTTCGACTACTACGACGCCAGCGGCGTCGAGCACGTCTACTACGTCGAGGGGCCGCTGCAGATCGCCGGAGTCTCGCTGCTCGGCTTCGTGTTCGTCCTCCTCACCCCGCAGCTGGTGCGCGGCCTGACCAACGTCAACCGGCTCGCCGTCCGGGGCCTGCTCGGCCGCTGACCACGCCCCCCGCCGGGCCCCGCCGGCCTGTGCCCCCATCGGCCCCGCCCGCCCCGGATGTTCCGGATGCGGGCGGGGCCGGCCCGTGTTCCGATGGCCGAATGGCCGTCCGTACCGACCTCGCCGCCGACGTCCTGGTCACCTCCCGTCCGCTGGACGAGTACTGCGCGCTGTTCGACCTGACCCGGGCCCGGCTCGCCGCCCTCCCCGGGCCGGTGCTCGACTGCCCGGGCGGCGCCGCCGGACTCGCCGCCGAGGCACGCGAGCTGGGCTGCCGGGTGATCGCAACCGACCCGGCGTACGCGTGGCCGGCCCCCGAGCTCGCCGCCCGAGCCCTGGCCGCCCGCGCCGCCATGGCCGCCGCGATGGACGCCCGCCCCGACCTCTTCCCGGCGCCGTACCACCGCCCGTACGACCGCTACCTGCGCAGCTGGGACCGGGCCCGCCGGCTGTTCGCCGCGGACTCCGCCGCCCACCCGCAGCAGTACGTGGCCGCCGCACTGCCCCGGCTGCCGTTCGCGGACGGCACCTTCGCGCTCACCCTCAGCGGGTTCCTGGTCTTCGCCTACCCCGAACTCTTCGGCCCCGCCCAGCAGCTGGCCGCACTGACCGAGCTGGTCCGGGTGACCGCCCCCGACGGTGAGGTCCGGGTCCACCCACTGAACGACGGCGCGGGCCGTCGCTGCCGCCACCTCGACGGGCTGCGCCGGGCCCTGGGCGAGCGCCGGATCGCCAGCGAGGTCCGCCGGCTCCCGGCCGGCTCGGGACGCCTGGGCCGGGTGCTCGTCCTGCGGGCCGCCGATCACCGCCGCCGGGCCGCCACGGTGGGCCGGTTGTCGCCGAGCGTGTGACGGTCACCGGCCCGGTGCGCCGCTCGGGCCCGCCCGGCCCGCGCGGCCCGTCGGTCCAGGTCGTCCGGCTAGCCCGTCTGCCGGGCCTGCTCGCCCGGCTGCGCCGAGGGAGGCTCGGCGGCCGGACCGGTCTGCGGCGCGGGGCCGGTCTGCTGCGGGAGGGCCGCCGTCGTCTCCAGGCGGGAGAGGATCTTCTCCGCCAGCCAGCTCCGGTCGGAGCCGTACGGGATGCCGTCCGCCGCCACCAGCCGGCCGGCCACCGCGTCGCGCAGGCGCTGCGCCTGGGCGGCCGGCAGCCGGTACAGCAGCCCCCGGGCGGCCAGTAGCGCGTGGTACTGCTCGAAGCCGGAGCGCGGGTGTTCGATCGCGTCCAGCACGCTGGGCAGGTCGGCCAGCGCCGGATCGCCCTGCATCAGGGCGAGCGCCTGGATCCGCCGGTCCTCGGAGCCGTCCGCGAACAGCTCCCGGACCTGGTCCGCGGTGAGCGCGGAGCGCCGGGCCGTCGACCGGACCTCGGCCATCAGGCTCTCCGGGCCGGTCGTCGCGTTCGACGGCAGCCGGCGGGCCGGCTCGGTCGCCCGCTCGACGCTGCCGCCCAGCAGGCCCAGGTGCTGCATCGCCCGTACCCGCAGGTCGTCCGCGCCCACCTTGTCGCCCCGGAGGTCGCGGTCCTGGCCGGCCAGGAAGAGGTCGAGCGCCTGGTCGGCGTCGGAGAGCACCTGGGGCAGGGCCAGTCGCGTCACCAGCCAGCCGGCCAGGAAGCCGAGCACCAGGAAGTAGAGGACGAGGGCCGCCGCGAAGGGGGCCGCGCCCTCCTCGCCGCCCAGGGCGGGGGCCAGCGCCGCGCCGAGCTGGTGCAGCCGCTCGCCGAGCGAGCCGAGCTGGGTCAGTCCGACGCCCAGCAGCACCTTGGTCAGCCAGTCGGAGACCTGCTCCAGATTGGTGTTCGGCGCGTACGAGCCGTGCGGCTCATCGCCCGGGCCGCCGCGCATCCGGGGCACTCCGAACAGGAAGCCGAGCGCTCCGCCGAGGACGGTCGAGGCCCCGGCCACCACCAGACCCCCGCCCAGGGCCTGCCAGCTGTGCTCCCGGCCGAGGGAGAAGAGCAGCAGTCCGAGCGCCCCCACCCCGAGCAGCGCCCCGGCCGCCCCCCGCTGTGCCGTTCGCAGGGCCGCCGTACCCCCGGCCCGCCGCGTCCTCGCCATCCCCTACCCCCTGTGGCCGTTCCGCTCCGCTCCGGAATCCGCGCCGACTCTAGCGCCGGAGCGGCCGGACGCAAACGCCCGGGCCCGTCCGGGGCTCACGGCTCCCGGCTCCCGCCGGAGGCCGCGCGGGGGCTGGGGCTGGGGCCGGGGCACCGGCCCCGGAACAGCAGACAGCCCGTGGGCTGCTCCTCGGTGTCCGGCCTCGCGAGGGCCGGGCGTCGAGGCACCGGGGATGTACCGGTGAGCCCACGGGCCGGGTGACTGCTTGGATTTCGCCTGCCGGAGGCACTGGGCCTCGTCCTGCGCAGGCAGGGGCGGCTCTAGCGAGCAGCCACCTCACGCATCCTGATGGAACTCAATTCAGGATCACCTCCCTTCAGTGTGTGGCTACCTTAGGCAGCTCGTCCGAGGGAGGGCAACGGATTAATTCGGGTTCGTCGCCGGGGGCCCAGGGCGGTCGACGAACCGGTCCCCGGCCCCGGCGGGGGCGTCGGCCGGTGGAGCCACCGGAGCGCCGCGGGAGCCCCGGCAGCGGGGACGGGCCCGGACATGCGAAAGGCCCGGAGGAAGAATCCTCCGGGCCTTTCCGCTACTGAGTAGCGGGGACAGGATTTGAACCTGCGACCTCTGGGTTATGAGCCCAGCGAGCTACCGAGCTGCTCCACCCCGCGTCGGTAAACACAACAATACGGGGAAGTCACCCGGATGGGAAATCGGTTCTTCACCGGGCCCCGGCGGGGGCCCGCGCCCGACGTGCGGCGTGCCGCGCCGTCCTGGTCCTGGCCCAGGCGGCGAAGCAGACCAGGGCGGCGAAGCACGGCACCATCAGCACCGCGTACACCAGCAGGAAGCCGTGCGTGCCGAGGTCGGCGGCGGCGTTCCAGGTGCCGTGCAGGGCCATCGCCAGCAGCAGTCCGGCCGGCGCGGCCAGCCGGGCCAGCCGGCGCCGGCCGGTCGTGAGGGTGATGGCCAGGCCGAGCCCGGTCAGCGCGGTGAAGAGCGGATGGGCGAAGGGCGAGAGCAGGCCGCGCAGGACGAAGGTCTGCACGGTGCCGTCGAAGTCCCGCAGGCTGGGGGATTCCCCGAGGCCGATGCTGTCCAGCCGCTGCTGCTGGTCGTCGGTGAAGGCCCGCCCCAGGTAGAGCGCGTTCTCGGTGAAGGCGAAGCCGCAGGCGGTGATCCCGCCGAGGACGACCCCGGCGGCCAGGGTGCGCGGGCGGGCCCTGGCGCGCGGGCGGTCGGGTGTCGGCGGGTAGGGCCGCAGGTACGGCAGCGGGCGCAGGTACGGGCGCGGGCGCAGATAGGGGCGCGGTCGCAGCCGGCCCCGGGCGTGCGGCAGGGCCGGCCGGCGGTCGTACCCGTGGGGCTGCCCGCCGCCGGGCAGCCGGCGCAGCACGCTCGCGCAGGGGCGGTCGGTGCGGTGGCCGTGGCAGCGGATCCGCCGGCCCAGCGGCAGCAGCAGCACGAGCAGGGCGGCGCCCTTGGCGCTCTCCTCGATCACCGGTGTGACCAGGTCGGCGCCCAGCACCTCGCCCAGGCTGCCCTGGTGGGCGGTCAGGTAGCTGCTGGTCCAGCCGTTGGCGAGGATCGCGGCCGTGGTCGCCGCGCAGGCACCCCAGCCCAGGCAGAACACGATGTGGCGCAGCGGCACCCGGGCGGTCTGGTTGAGCCAGGCGAGGCCGCCGAGCACGAAGGGCAGCGGGACGAGCGCCAGGCCGAGGCCGACCAGCAGCCCGGTGGTCCCGGTCTGGCGGCGCACCAGGTGGAGGATCAGCACACCGCAGCCGGCCAGTGTCAGGACGGCGGTGGCGGTGACCGAGGAGAGCGCGACCGGGCGGGCGGGGCGCGGCCCCGGTGCGGCGGCCGGCCGGGCGGGGGCGGCAGCGGGCCGGGGCACGAGCCGATGGGCCCGGCGCCCCCTGGGCCCCGGGATGGTGCGGGTGCCGGCGGTGAGCGTGGGCACCTCTCGGTCGTCGGCGGCCTGGACACTGGTCCGGTACCCGCCGCAGGACGGGCTGCTCACCCGGCACAGGGTAGGCCACGGCACCGGCCCGCCGGGAGGACTCGGGACGAATCCCCTCCCGCGGACCGGGCCGGCCGGGCCGGGGTGGTCACCGCGGGGCCGCCGGGTCGAACGCCCGGCGGCGGCTCAGCGGCGGCGGAAGAGCAGGTCGTGCACCACGTGGCCCTTGGCGATGCCGGCCCGTTCGAACTTGGTGACCGGCCGCCAGTCGGGCCGGGGCGCGTAGCCGGGGACGCTGCCGTCCGGGTGGTCGGCGGGCTCCAGCCAGCCGGTGCCGTCGCCCTCGGGGTGCAGGTTCTCCAGCTCGGGCGAGGCGGAGAGCACCTCCAGCATCTGCTCGGCGTACGGCTCCCAGTCGGTGGCGCAGTGCACCAGGGCGCCGGAGGCCAGCCGGGGTAGCACCAGGTCCAGGAAGGAGGCCTGGACCAGTCGGCGCTTGTGGTGCTTCGGCTTGGGCCACGGGTCGGCGAAGTAGACCCGCAGCCCGGCCAGCGAGGCGTCGGGGAGCATGTCGCGCAGCAGGATGACGGCGTCGCCGGCGGCCGGGCGGACGTTGCGTGAGCCGTCCCGCTCCAGCAGGCCGAGCAGGTTGCCGTGGCCGGGGGTGTGGACGTCGGCGGCGAGGATGCCCGTCGTCGGGTCGGCGGCGGCCATCGCGGCGGTCGTCTCGCCCATCCCGAAGCCGATCTCCAGGGTGACCGGCAGACCGCCGAACAGCTCCGCCAGGTCCAGCGGGCTGCCGTCGATCGCGATGCCGTACGTCTCCCAGCCCCGGTCCAGCGCGCCCGCCTGGGCGTTGGTCATCCGGCCCCGGCGCGGCTGGAAGCTGCGGATGCGCCGCTCGCTGTGCTGGGCCTCGGTGGCCCGGTGCGGGTACATCGGCGCGGGGTAGCCGGCCGGCGCGGCGGAGAGCCGGGCGGACGGAGATGGCTGGGGGATCGGGGCGGTGGCAGTCACAATCACCCGAGTCTACGGGGCCGACGGGCACGGTCCCCAGGGGCTGTGACGGAGCTGACGCGGGGCCCCGGGCCCGGCCGGATCAGCCGCCCGCTTCGAGGGCGGCCAGCGCCCGGCGGGCCACCTCGCGGCCGATCGGCAGCGAGGCGGTGGCGGCGGGCGAGGGGGCGTTCAGCACGTGCACCAGGCGGCGGGTGGAGCGCGGGTCGTCCGGGTCGAAGCCGGCGAAGGCGAAGTCGTCCAGCAGCGCGCCGTCCCGGGCCACCGCCTGGGCCCGCACCCCGGCGGTGGCCGGCACCAGGTCCTCGGCGGTGACGGCGGGCAGCAGCCGCCGGACGGCCGTGGTGAATGCCCGCTTGGAGAGCGAGCGGCGCAGCTCACCGAGCTCGTACCGCCAGTGCCGGCGGGCGATCCGCCAGGTACCGGGGAAGCCGAGCGTCCCCGCCAGGTCGCGCGGGCGGACGGTGCGCCAGTCGTAGCCCTCGCGGGCCAGCGCCGGCACCGCGTTCGGGCCGACGTGCACATCGCCGTGGATGCCCCGGGTCAGGTGCACGCCGAGGAAGGGGAAGGCCGGGTCGGGGACGGGGTAGACCAGGCCGCGCACCAGCCCCCGGCGGTCCGCGGCGAGTTCGTAGTATTCGCCGCGGAACGGCACGATCCGCACGCCGGGGTCGTCGCCGGCCAGCCGGGCGATCCGGTCGCTGTGCAGGCCCGCGCAGTTCACCAGCACCTGGGCGCGCAGCTCGCCGGCGGAGGTCTGCACGGTCACGCCGTCGGCCCGGCGGGCGACCGCCCGCAGTTCGGTGCCGGTCCGCAGCTCGGCGCCCGCCTCGCGGGCCAGCCGGGCGTAGGCGGCGGCCACGGCGGGGAAGTCGCAGATGCCGGTGGTGCCGACGTGCAGCCCGGCGATGCCGGTGACCTCCGGCTCGTACCCGGTGATGCCGGCCCGGTCCAGCTCGGTGACCGGGATGCCGTTCTCCCGGCCGCGCTCGGCGAGGGCCCGCAGCCGCGGGAGTTCGGCCGGGTCGGTGGCCACGATCAGCTTGCCGGTCACCTCGTACGGAATGTCGTGGCCGCGGCAGAACTCCACCATCTCGGCGGCGCCCGCGACGGCGTACCGGGCCTTGAGCGAGCCCGGCCGGTAGTAGACGCCGCTGTGGATGACCCCGCTGTTGCGGCCGCTCTGGTGGGCGGCGAAGCCGGGCTCCTTCTCCAGCAGCGCCAGCCGCAGCCCGGGCCGGGCCCGGGTCAGCGCGTACGCCGTGGACAGTCCGACGATCCCGCCGCCCACCACCAGCACGTCGAAGTCGTACGCCACGCCCGCTCCTCGTTCGCCCCGCCCCCGCCCGCCGCCGATGCTGCCACGGCGGACGGTGCCGGTCGAGGGCGCGTCAGCGGTCCTGCGGCTCCAGCCACGGCCAGGTCGCGTCCCGGCCCGATTCCAGCAGCGGGATCAGCCGGAACGCGGCGTCGCTCAGCCCGCCGAAGGTGTGCCGGTAGGCCGAGCCGCTCGGGCCGTGGCCGGCGGTGTAGCCGGCCAGGTTCCAGGTGTAGACGGGCACCCGGGCCGGGACGGCGGCCAGCGCGTCGCCGTTCCAGTGGCCGGGGCCGGTCTGTTCGTCGGTGACGACGACGACCCGGTGGTGGCCGCGGTAGTGGGTGCGGACGGCCTCCGCGGTGGCGGTGCCGCCGAGGTTGCCGAAGCGGCCCAGGACGCGCAGCACCGCCTCGCCCCGGCCCACCTCGACGACCCGGCTGGTGGTGCCGAACTCGACCAGGTCGGCTTCGGCGGCCCGGACCTTCAGGGCCGTCCCGAAGATCGCCGCCGAATCCGCCCGGTTGAGCAGGGTCTGTGCGCTCGGGCGATCGAACATCGAGCCCGAGCGGTCGACCAGGATCAGCGTCCGGCCGGGCAGCGAGGGCACGTTGGCGAGCGAGTGGGAGAGCGCCGTCTCCAGCGCGTGCCCCCAGCGCAGCGACGGCGCGTGCCGGTACGCGGCGAGGTAGCGGAACGGGAACTGGCGGGAGCGGAGCACCTCGTCCTTGTCGGCGATCCGCCGCGCGACCTCGGCCGCGACCTCGTCCGAGACGCCGGCCTGGTCGAAGTTGCGCAGGTTGCGCGTCAGGGCCATCGGGCCCATGGACGGGATGACCGCCTCCCAGACGGCCGCGTCCAGCGGTCCCTGCAGCCAGCCGGCCAGCGCCTCCCAGGTCAGCCCGGCCGCGGCCAGCCGCTCGGCACCGCCCTCGGCGGTGACCGCGGCCCGCCGCTGCTCGACGGGCAGCGCGAGCAGCTCGCGGTTGGCGGTGAGCAGCGCGTTCGAGGCCGGCGGGACGGCCTCGTCCGGCCGGTGCCGGCGGTCCAGCGCGTAGCGGAACAGCTCCCCCTGCCACGGCTTGGCCGGGTCGGGGGAGGGGTGGGTCAGCTCCAGCACGTCGCCGAAGCGGTACCCCTTGGCGGCGGTGTCGTACTTGAGCAGCGAGCGGCCGTGGTAGAGCCGGCGGACGGCGTCCGCGACGCCGCGCTTGAGCGGCTTCGGCAGTGCGCGGCCGTAGCGGGACGTCCAGTAGGCGAGCACTTCGCCGGGCTCGTCCGCGCGCTGGAGGGCGGCGTCGACGGCCTGCCGGGAGAAGCCGGGCGCCCCGGCGTCCAATCGGGCGCGGGTGAACTCGGCGGCGCCGACCAGTGCGGCCGTGCGCAGGTTCGCGCCGTGCCGCAGCCAGCGGAGCAGGCCGAGGGTCCACTCCGGGTCGGCCACGGCGAGTTCGCGCACCAGCGCGGTGTAGCGGTCGTCGCGGGCCCCGCCCTTCTCGTAGAAGGTGTCCTGGCCCACGAGGTTGGCCACCGACAGCAGGAAGAGTTCGGACTTGGCCTCGCGCAGGAACCCGGTGCCGCCGTTGTGGTTGACGGTGCGCTGCCCGGTGGTGGTCACGGGTGAGTCCGGACTGCTCTTGGCGGTGCGGGTGTTGAAACGCGACATGGTGAAATCCCCCTGCTGGCCGGTGGAACGCGCAGGAGGCATGGCGAAGCGAGGGGTGCCCGAGATCGTGCCGGCCCGGCGGCCGGCCTCGGCGGAGGTGTATGCCTTGTGCTCTGCCGGATTGAGCTAGCGGCCGCGCACGGCACGCCCGGGATTCGAACCCGGAACCGCAAGATCCGAAGTAACCCCCGCCTGCGCACCGGGCACCCCGGCGCTCTGCCTCCCGAGATCGGAATGGGCGGCGGTCGATGGAGCTCAGCTTCAACGCGCCCCGCTGGGGGCACTCGACCGAAGTAACCGCTGCCGTCGCACCGGGAGGTGCGGAAAACCTATTGAGGTATGGGTGTCCAGAGATCGAAGGCGGCTGAGGTGACGAAGCTGCTCTACCGACTGAGCTACACCGGCCCGAAAGCCGGTGGCGGGACTCGAACCCGCGACCCGCCCATTAACAGTGGAAGTAACCTCTGCCTGCGCACCTGGACGAGAGAGACCATAGCCAGGCCCCTCCCGCCCGTGCATCCGAATTACCGCGGGTGTCCGCTACGCCGGGGCGACGATCACCGCACGGGCCCGTTCCGTCAACTCCCGCACGCGGCGCTCGCCCTGGAAGGGTTCGAGGCGGCGGAGCATCTCGACCACGTACTCACGGCTGCGCTGCGAGGAGATCCGGCCGGCGACCTCGACGGCCCGTTCGCCAGCCGCGACCGCCGCGTCCAGGTTGCCCGCCTCGGCCTCGGCCATCGCGGAGACCACCAGTCGCAGCCCGTGCGAGCGGACGAACCCCTCGGTCGGCCGGGCCAGCGCCTCGCGGGTGAACTGGCGGACCTTGGCGGGCACTCCGAGGTCGCGGAAGCACTCGGCGGCGTCGGCGGCGAGGCGGTCGTAGGCGTAGAAGTCGATCCACGCCGGATCGGGATCCCCGGCGCGCGAACGTTCCAGCGCGCTCTCCGCGGCACCGAGCGCCGTCGCGCACGCCGCGGCGTTGCGGGCCTTGGCCTGGGCCCGTGCCTCGACCAGGTGGAAGAAGCTCATGGTGCGGGTGGTGGCCAGCCCGCGGTTGCGCTCCAGCGCGGCCTGCGCGAGGTCGACCGCCTCCTCGGCGAAGCCCCGGTAGCCGGCCTGCAGGCTCATCGAGGCCAGCACGTAGCCGCCGAGCGGGACGTCGGCAGCGGCCCGGGCGAGCCGCAGCGCCTGGATGTAGTACCGCTGGGCCGCCTCGTGCTGACCGGTGTCGAAGGCCATCCACCCGGCCAGTCGGGTGAGTTCGGCCGTCGCGCCGAACAGCGACCGGCCCACCGCGTCGCTGTAGGAGGCCAGCAGCAGCGGCGCCGCCTCCACCCGCAGACACTCCGGCACCATCGATGAACGCCAGTCCCCGCCACCGTACTTGGAGTCCCAGCGGCGGGCCTCCTGGGCGGCCTCGCGGAGCTTGGCGGCATCCGAGTGGCCGACCCGGTACGAGCCCGCCTCGGCGGGTGTGCGCGGCGCCTCGCGGGCCACCGAGCCGTCCGCCGGGTTGATCAGCCAGCGGGAGACCGGCGTCGCGTACGCCGCGACCGAGAAGGTGCCGGCCAGGCTGTCGCTCCAGCGGCCGCCGCCGGGGCCGCGCCGCAGATCGAGGTCGACCCGCCAGAGGTCGGTGGCCGAGCGGACCGCCTCGGAGACCTCGCGCGGGAAGGCCAGGCCCAGTTCGGGCGCCGGGTCGGTGTCGCCGAGGCCGATCTCCTCCAGCGGCACCGGCCGGCCGAGCTTGCCGCCGATCGCGGTGGCGATCAGGTGCGGCACCGGGCCCTGCGGGACCATGCCCTTGCTGACCCAGCGGGCCACCGAGGTCTTGTCGTAGCGCAGCGTCAACCCGCGTTGTGCGCCGAGGTCGTTGACCCGGCGGGCCAGGCCGGCGTTGCTGATCTGAGCGAGGGTCAGGAGCGTGCCGAGCCGTTCGTTCGGTCCTCGTGGGCTGACGGTCATGGTGGCGGCGGCACCTCCTGCGGCCTTGTGCGCGGGGCCCGGGCGGCACCGGGCCGTGGCTGCTGTACCTAGAGTAGTCGGACGCGTTCCGAGGGTTAAGAGGCCGCATTCCGGATGGCGGGATCGCGCACCCGGCGGCGGGCGGCGGGCGGTCCCGCCGGGTCGGGCCGGACCGCTCGGACGTGGCCGGGGGTGATCGGGCCGGCCGCGCGCCGGAGCGTCGTGCTCCGGTCCCGTGTCGATGTGCGCCCGGCCGTGCCCCCTGGCCCGACCGGCGGGTCGGCGATTCGCTGGTGGTCGTGGGTCGGCCCGCCGTCGAGGACCCGGCGGGCCGGGGGATGCCGCCGTCTCAATCCCCGCGGACGGTGGCGAAGTCCGGGAGGGCATGCGGATGCCCTCCCGGGCCGAACGACGCCTTTCGGCCATCTCGCGATGACCATGACAAAGGCGGCGAAAGGGCGGTCCGGGCCAAGGAGGGGAAGGCCCGGCCCGCCCGGCCGAGGAGCGGTCCGCCGGGGCGGTCCGGAGTGGGGGCGCGCGGCCGTGGCCGCGCGCCGTGACCGCGGTGCCGGCGGCCGGTTCGCGGTCGGGCGGGCCGGGCGGGCGGTGCCCGGGCGGTGGTCGACCGCTCTCGCCGTGGCGGCCCCGCCGGCGAATCGGAAACGTCAACTCCGGTCACGCGGCGGGCGAGCGGTGGCACGATGTGTCCTGACGGCGCGCCCGATCGCGGCGGCCGGCCGCCGCGGCGCGCCACGAGCCGGCCGGGCTGCCCCGGGAGACCGCGCCGCACGGTGCAGGTCCTCGTCCGGTGGAGGCGCGATGCGGTGGCTGACGGGCTGGAGCACGGGTGCGCCCCGGGCGGGCGCCCCGGCGCACGAGGCGCCCGGTGCGGTGGTACCGATCGCCGCGCGCCCCCTCTGGGCCGGGCCCAACCCGCTCTGGGCGGTCGGCGACTGGCGGCCCGAGGAGATCCGGCTGGTCACCCTGCGCCCCGGCGCCCCCGCCGTGGTCACCACCGGCCCCGTCGCCCCCGACCCGGTCGAGGACACCCCCGCGACCACCCGGCTCGCCGTCCTCGGCCACTGCGGCGCCTCCGACGCCGAGCTCGCCGCCGGCCTCGCCTCCGCCCGCGGCGGCGCCGTCCGCCACCTCACCACCTGGCCCGGCAGCTACACCGTCGTCCTGCGCACCGGCACCCGGTCCACCGCGCTGCTCACCGACCTGGCGGGCGCCCAGCCGGTCTTCCACACCCCCTGGGGCGACGGCACCGCGTACGCCACCGCCGCGCTCCCGCTCGCCGATCTGGTCGGCGCGCCCCTGGACACCGGCCACCTCGCCGCCCGGCTGGCCTGCCCCGAGTCGCCGGAGGCGCTCGGCACCGGCACCCCGTACCTCGGCGTTCAGCGGGTGCCGCCCGGCCACACGCTGGCCATCCGCGGTGGCCGCCCCTATCTCGCGGCGTACGACGAGCCCGGTGGCGGGCCGCAGCCGCGCGGCGAGGCGCCGGCCGTCCGCGAACTCACCCGCGCCCTGCTGGAGTCCGTCCGCTCCCGGGTCCGCACCCCCGGCGCCGGGTCCGCCGAGGCCGGCCGGGCCCGGCTGGGTGTCGACCTCTCGTACGGGACGGCCTCGGCCACCGTCGCGCTGCTCGCCGCCGCCGTCCCGCCGGCGCCCGTCGCAGCAGCGGCCGCGGCGCGGGCCGGGGCCGCCGGGGCCGGTGCGGAGACGACGTCCGGGAGCGGCGCCCGGGCCAGGAACGGTGCGGTCAAGGGCTCCTGGGCCCGGGCGTCCGCACCGGACCGGCCCGCCCCCGAGCAGCTGGCCGCCGTCACCCTCGGCGAGACCGAGGGCCCCGCCACCCTGGCGATCGCCCCGCACACCCCCCGGCTGCGGCACACGCTGCTCGCCCCCGGCCCCGACACCCTCCCCTACGCCGACCTGCGGGCCGACCCGCAGACCGGCCGCCTGACCGACGAACCCGGCCCCGAACTGGTCGCCGCCGCCCGCGCCGAGGCCCGCTTCGACGCCGGCGGCACCGACCACCTGACCGGTTACGGCGCCCGCCAGGTCCTGGACGGGCACCCGGCCCGGCTGGCCGACCTCGTCCGGGCCGGCCGGCCACGTGAACTGCTGCCCCCGGTCGCGGCCCTGGCCAGCGCCGACCGGGCGACGGCAGGCGTCCTGGCGGGCGCGCTGCGCACCCCACTCACCGTGGTCCGTGCCGCCCACCGGCTCTCCCGGATCCGGTACGCCGACGCGCTCGACGACGCCGCCGTGCGGCTGACGCTCCGGCAAGGCCCGGACGGGGACGGGACGGCGGGTGCCCGCTCGGCGGACGACCTGGTCTGGTGCGTGCCCGGACCGGCGGCCCGCTGGCTCTCCGACGAGGCGCTCTCCGCGGTCGCGCTGCGGCTGCGCCTGGCGGCGCGCGGTCCGGCGCCCGCCGAGCCACCGGGCGTGCGCCGGGCCCGGTACGCCCTCCACCGGCACGCACGCGGGTTCCGCACCCTGGTGCACGTCGCCGAGCAGCCCGGCCAGCGGCTGCACGCGCCGTTCCTGGACAACCAGGTGGTCCGTGCGACCCGGCTGCTGCCCGACGACATCCGGCTCCAGCCCGGCGCCCGGCACGCGCTGCTGCACGCCGTCCTCACCGGTGCCGGCCGGACCGACCTGCCGCCGGACTGGGGCCGCGGCCCCCGCCCCGACCGCACCGCCCCCGCCCGGGCCGGCCTGCGGCTCGCCGCCGACGGCATCGCCGAGCTCTTCGACGCCCCGCTGCTCGCCGAGGCGGGGCTGATCGACCTCCCCGCCGTCCGGGCCGGCCTCGCCCGCTCCGCCGATCCCGGCGCCCCGCTCGCGCCCGCCGTCCTGGCGGGCCTCGCCGAGCTGGTCTCCACCGAGCTCTGGCTCCGCCGGGTCCGCGCCCGCCGCCACGGCGCCTGCTGGACCGGTCTGCCGCTCGCCCGGCGCACCGCCCTGCCCGCTGCCCGCTTCGCCTGACCGCGGCGAACGGCGCGCGGGCGGGGGCGCGAACGGTGGCGGGGCGGCGCGCGGGCGGGGCCGTGGCGGGTGCGACGCACCGAGGGGTCCGACCCCTCGTCCGGCTCGGCGCGGCTCGACGGCCTCGTCCTCCGGGCGGGCGATCATGACGCCATCCCGTCCCGTCCCCGTGGAGGCCGTGGTGACCAGCGCCAGCCCGGATCCGTCCGTCCCCGTCGTGCTCTCGGTGCTCGGCCGGCCGCCGACGGGCCGCCCGCCCGGGGTGCTGGCCGCGTGCGACGGCTCGGACGGCTCGCTCTGGGCGCTGGACCGGGCGATGACCGAGGCCGAGCGGTTCGAGCTGCCGCTGTACGTGATCGCGGTGGTCAACCCGGCCCCGGCCGGTTACCCGCCGGGGATGGCCGAGCTGGTCCAGGAGAGCGTCGAGACGCTGGTCGAGAGCATGGCGGACGGCCTGCGCCGCGCGGTGGCCGCGGTGCAGCGGGCCCGGATCCGCCCGTACACGGGGCCGCTGTCGCTGCACGTGGTGCTCGGCAACGTGATCGAGGTGCTGCTCGCGGCCTCGGCCCGGCAGCACACGCTGGTGCTCGGCACCCGGGGCAACGGCGGCTTCGGCCGGCTGCTGCTGGGCTCGGTCGGCTCGGCCGCCGTCCATCACGCGGCCTGCCCGGTCCTGGTCGTCCCCGCGCCCCCGGAGCACTGAACGAGGGGTGTCCGGGCCGGGGCCGCCGTGTCGGGGGCGCCCGGGCCTGGGTTCACGCGGGGCGGGTGCGCCTGGCTCCGGAGTGCACCGCCCCCGCAGGGAGCCCGGACCTTGCGCGAGCGCCGGGAATGTCCCGAGATGGTTCACCGTTCACCTATCTCGGAACCCATCCTCCCCACCCCTGGAGAACGCCCGCCATGAAGGTCGAGATCTACTCCGACATCGCCTGCCCCTGGTGCTACATCGGCAAGCGCCGCTTCGAGCAGGCGCTGGACGGCTTCGCGGGCAAGGAGAACGTCGAGGTGGTCTACCGGCCCTACCAGCTGGTGCCGGACGCCCCGGCCACCGCGAGCCCGCACCGCGCGTGGCTGGCCGAGCGCTACGGTCCGCAGTCCGTCGCGATGGACGCGCGGGTGACCGAGCTGGGCCGCGCCGAGGGCATCGACTACGACTTCGACGCCGCGCTGCACGCGAACACCTTCCTCGGTCACCGGCTGCTCCACCTCGCCGAGACCGAGTACGGCGCGGCGGCGCAGGGCCGGCTGAAGGAGGCGCTGCTGAAGGCCCACTTCAGCGACGGGGTGGACATCGGCGACCGGTCCGCGCTGACCGGGGTGGCGGTGGCCGCCGGCCTGGACCGCGACCGGGTGGCGGCCTACCTCGCGGGCGACGAGGGTGTCGCCGAGGTGAACGCGCAGCTGGCCGAGGCCCGCGAACTGGGCATCACCGCCGTGCCGACCTTCGTCTTCGAGGGCAAGTGGGCCGTCCAGGGCGGCCAGGAGGCCGAGACCTTCCGCAAGGTGCTGGAGCAGGTCGCCGACGAGATCGGCGAGCGCCGGCCCGCGCCGGTGCCGGTCGTCCCGGCCGGCGACACCTGCGCGGACGGCTCCTGCGCCGTCTGACCCGCACGGCTCCGTGACGGAGCCCCCCGAGGCCCGTTTCAGACGCACCTGAAGCGGGCCTCGGCCCAGTCGGCCACGTTCAGCGCCGACCAGACGCCGTGCGCCGGGGTGACCACCAGCCGGATCGACGTCTGACCGGCCAGCGGCACGTGCACCCGCACCGCGTCGTCCCCGGTGGCCAGGGTGGGCGAGCGCCACAGGGTGCGGCCGTCGCCGCCCTGCACCGAGAAGACCACGCCGCCGATCGAGGTGGTGAGGTCGTCCACCCCGGCCACCGCGTCGAAGGACGCGCAGCTGCGGTTGAGGTCGATCACCGTGGTCGCGGGCGCGTGCACGGTGAGGCCGTGCGCCCGGCGGGTGCCGCCGATCGAGACGCTGTCGCGCTGCCAGAACCAGTCGCTGCCCTGCTGCCGGATGCTCGGGGTCGGTGCCAGCACCCGGTTGTTGCCGGGCTTCCGTACGGGCAGGTCGTCGGCCCAGAAGTCGGTCGGGGCCGGCGGCGTGACGATCGGGGTCGGTACCGGCGGGAGCGTCGGGACGGGCGGCACCGGCACTTCGGGCGTCGGCACCGGCGGAGGCGTCGGAGTCGGCACCACGGGCACCACGGGTACCACGGGCACCGGCGGCACCGGCGGCACCGGAGGCCCGGTCGGTCGCGGCGGGGGTGCCGGCGACGCGGGCGGCGCCGGGGAGGAGGCGACCGGACTGCTCGGCGCGGGTGGCGGCACCGCCTTGGGGGCCGGACGCCGCGTGGCGGAGGGCGAGGGCGACGGCGAGGCGGAGGGGCTCTGCGCGGGCTCCTCCACCGGCGCCGGATCCGGGGTGCTCGGCGGCGCCGCGCTCGGGGCGGGTGCCACCGGCGGCGGCGCGGGCACGGTCGGGGAGGAGGCCGGCGGAGCGGCCAGCGGGGGCTTCGGTTCGGGCGAGCCGGTCAGCGCATAGGCGGCGACGGCCGCCGCGGCCACCGCGACCGCGGCGGCGATCCCAGCCTTGGCCGCCATGCCCAGTCCCTCGCCCACCGCCGCACCGGCGCCACCGCTCCCGCCTGCCGCGCCACCGGCGGAGCCGGCCGCCGCCGCACCGGCCGTCGCCCCCGTCGTCCCGGTGGCCGCGCCCCCCGAGGCTGCCGCCGCGACCGTCCCCGCGGCCGCGCCGCCGACCGCCGCCGCGCCGCCCACGGCGGCAGCGGCGGCGCTGAAGCCGCCCACTCCGACCCAGACCAGCACGCCGCCGGGCAGCAGCGCCCGCAGGCCGTGGTTGATCTCGGACAGTTCCAGACAGGCGGCCGTGCACCGGTCGCACTCCTGGAGGTGCCGGCCGACCTCCGCGGACGCCCGCTTGCGCAGCGACCCGCGCGCGTAGGCGCCGAGCCGGGTGGCGTACGCCTCGCAGGCCCGGGCCTGGCTACCCGAGACGTGCGCCTGCAGGAAGGCCGCGGCCAGCCGGTCGCGGGCCCGGTGCGCCTGGACGGCGGTGGCGTTGGCGGTCTTGCCGAGCATCACCGCGACCGTCTTGGGGGACTCCCGCTCGACCTCGGTGTGCCAGAGCACCACCCGGTCGTCCTCGGGCAGTTCGGCGTAGGCCTGCATCACCATGCGCTGGTCGGCCAGCGCCATCGCCCAGGCATCGGCCCCCGGGTCGGCCAGGTCCAGGTCGACGGTGGCGGCCGAGGTCTGCGCGAACGTGCTGAAGTCGTCGACGAGTTGCTCGCGCCGCTCGCTGCGGGTCCAGGCGGCGGCGACGTTGCGGACGGCGGTCAGCAGATAGGCGCGGACGGCGAACTCCGGACCCTTGCCCGCCTTCAGCGCCTGCAGCGTACGGGCGAACACCTCGCCGGCCAGGTCCTCGGCGGTGAAGTTGTCCCGGCAGCAGGTCCGGGCGTAGCGGCGCACCGAGTCGGCGTGCCGGCGGTAGATCTCCTCGTACGCGGTGTCGTCGCCGGTCCGCACCCGGGCGGTCAACTCGGCGTCGGAGGCCGGGCGCTCGCCGTCCACCGGGTCGGCGGGGGCCGGTACGGTCGTTCGGCCGGGCACGCCGCTGCCGACGAAGGCCTCGGGGGCCACGCCGCCGCGGCCGGCCGGGGCCTGGCCGGGGACGCGGGTGGGCGGGAACGCGTCGGAGGCGGAGAAGATCTCGCGGCTGGGCATCCCGGCCTGGTCAGGTACCTGCCCCGAGGTGCCCGGCAGTGGACCGGGCGGTTGCCCCGGCAGCTGGCTCGACAGGTGCTCCGGCGCGCCGGAACAGCTGTCCGGACCGCCCGTCCCGCCGTTCGGTCCGTTCGGGCCGTCAGGGCCGGAGCGGCCGAAGTCGAGGCCGTAGCCGTAGTCGTTCTGTTCCTCGGCGCTCACAACGGACCCCAGATTCCACGACAGCCCCCGTAGTGCGGCAGAGCGCGCGAGAGTGCGTGAGCGCACGATTCTCCGCTGTACGGCGTCGAGGGCGCGTGAACGGCGCGCATCGGGACATTGGCTCCAACCACGGGCAAAGGATGGCATAGCGCAGAGTTGGGCGGTAGCCGGACCGCCGCGACCCACTCTTCCGAGGGGCCGTCGCGGATGTGTTCGGCGCGCCCCGGTGAACCGGTGGGGCGGCGGCCGCACCGGGCGCGCGCCCGGTCCGCGCACGCCGGGCCGACACCCAACTCCTCGGTCCGCGAGGGGTGGTGGCCGCCCCGGCACGGGCGGTCAGCGCGCCCGGAGTCCGTCCAGCAGGATCCGCAGCAGCCGATCGGCCGGACCTTCGACAGGTTGACCGTCCGTCCGCTGACCGGCTGCCGCCGGATACGAACCACCGAACGCGGCCGACACGGGCGCCGTGTACGGCTCAGCTCCCGGCACGGTGCGTGCGGCGTGCACCGGCACCGAGGCGGTCAGCACCAGCACCACGTCCGCGACCGTCACCCCCGGCCGCAGCTCCCCGGCCGCACCCGCCCGGGCCACCAGGGCGGCGAGCAACTGCAGCAGCAGCCGCGGGTCCGCGTCGGCCGCGGGCTCGCCGCCGCCGTCCGGCAGCGCTCCGGCGTGGTGCGGCTCGAACCGGCCGCCGAGGAGGCCGCCCGCCCCGGCCGGATCGCCCGAGCGCTGCTCGGGTACCCTGCCCAGCTCCTCCGCGTACCGGAAGGCCTCCGGTGGCAGCAGCCGCCCGGCGCCGGTGCTCACCGCCCGGGCCAGGTACCCGGCCAGCGACTCCCAGGCGCCACCGCCGCCGTACAGCGACTCGCGCGCCTGTGTCGTCAGCCAGGCCACCTCCTCGGCGGCGATCCGCTGGACCAGCACCTCCTTGCTCGGGAAGCGGCGGTACACCGTGCCCACCCCGACCCCGGCCCGGCGCGCGACCTCCTCCATCGGCGCGCCGTAGCCGAACTCGCCGAACACCTCGCGGGCCGCGCGCAGCACGCTCTCCAGGTTCCGCCGGGCGTCCACCCGCAGCCGGGCGCCGGACACCGGCCCGGCAGCGCCCTGCGGCGGCTCGGCCGGGTGGGGGACCGCCGCGTACGCCACCCCGGCCTGCGGTGGCAGGTCCGCGGGACCGCGCTGCTCCGGCACCACGCCCTGGCCGACGCGCGGTACAGCCGCCCGGCCCAACAGTCGCTCCTGCTCCATCATCCCAACTCTCCCCCGCAGGTGCCCGATCCCGGACCCTGCCGTCGCCCGCCCCTGCACCCCCCGGTGCAGCTCCGCCTGTCAGAAATGACCCGATGACCCATCGCTCGTTGCCGGTTATGTCGTTCGCCGCGCCCGGGTGACGCCATGACCGCACGCGCACGACGACCGCACGCGCTCGGCCACACGGACTCCGCCGCGGCCGGTGCCACCGGGCCGGGGTCGCACATCCGGCTCGGCGCGTCGGCACCGTCCGGGGCCTCGTCCGGGAACTACCCTTCCCCGGAACACCGTCCCGCAGTCGGGTTCTCGGGCCAACGATGGAACTGGCCGTAATGGCCGCTCCACGGTGCGTCGTCGCCGGTTGTCATGGCGATGGCCGCCCCGATGCACAATCCGACCATAGTTCACGGCCGTTCGAAGCCGAAAGTGCGTCAGAAACTCACCCCGGCAGCACATCTGGCACCAGGGGCGACTCCCGCCCCATTCGGCCCGGCACGGACTGTGGACAAGAGGCCCCCCGACGGTCCTTCATTGAGGGCGTGGTGGGGGGTACCCCCGGCCGAGGGCCGGGGAGAGGTCGCATCGGCAGGAGGTTCGCCATCAGAGTTCTGATCGTCGGCGGCGGCTGCGCCGGGATGTCCACGGCGCTACACCTCCAGCGCGGCCTGCGCGAGCGGCTGCACCGGGGCGAGGCGGAGATCACCGTGGTCGAGCCGCAGTCGTACCTGACGTACCACCCGCTGCTCGCCGAGGTCGCAGCCGGCTCGATCGACCCCCGTCACGTGGCCGTCCCGCTGCGCCGGGCCCTGCCGCACTGCCGGGTGCTCACCGCCCGGATCACCCGGATCGAGCACGCGACCCGCCGTGCCTGGGCCGACGCCGCCGCCCGCGGTGAGCCGCCCGCCCCGGTCGAGCTCGACTACGACGTCCTGGTGGTGGCCCCCGGCTCGATCTCCCGGACGGCGCCCGTGCCCGGCCTGGCCGAGCACGGCCTGGGCTTCTCCACCGTCGGGGAGGCGGTGGGCCTGCGCAACCACGTCCTGGAACAGCTCGACCTCGCCTCCGCGACCCGCGACCCGGCCCTTCGCCAGGCCGCGCTCACCTTCGTCTTCGTCGGGGCCGGCTACGCCGGCGTGGGCGCGCTCGCCGAGCTGGAGGACATGGCCCGGACCGCGGTCCGCGGCTACCACAACATCAGCCCCGAGGACCTGCGCTGGGTGCTGGTCGAGGCCACCGACCGGATCCTCGCCGAGGAGTCGCCCGAGCTGGCCGCGCACACCCTGGCCCAGCTGCGCGAGCGCAGCGTCGACGTCCGGCTGCGCACCAGGCTGGAGTCGGCCGCCGGCCGGGTCGTGCTGCTCTCCGACGGCAGCCGGTTCGCCGCCCGGACCCTGGTCTGGACGGCCGGGGTGCGCCCGTCCCCGCTGCTGCGCGACACGGACCTGCCGCTGGACACCTCCGGCCGGATCCGCTGTCTGGCCACGCTCCAGGCGGTCGGTCCGGACGGGCGGGCGCTGCCCGGGGTCTGGGCCGCCGGGGACTGTGCCGCCGTCCCCGACCCGGACGCGGACGGCGCGCCCTGCGCGCCCAACGCCCAGCACGCCTTCGCCCAGGCGGAGCTGCTCGCCGCCAACGTCCTCGTCGCGCTGGACGGCGGCCCCCGCGCCGCGGGCATCGCCGAGTACCGGCCGGACCGCGCGGCCTGTTCGACCTCGCTGGGCCTGGGCCGCGCCGTCGCCCACACGAGCCGCGGCGGGCGGCTCACCGGCCGGCGCGCCTGGTGGCTGCACCGGGCCCGGCATCTGCGCCGGCTGCCGAGCGCCGACCGGCGAGTGCGGGTGCTGATGGACTGGGTGCTGGGCGGCCTGTTCTCCCGGGAGGTGGTCTCGCTCGGGACGCTGGAGCACCCCCGCTCGGAGTTCGAGGCCGGATTCGGCAAGGGGATCACGGACGACCGGCCGACCTGATGGCGCCTCCGGCAACCCCGCCGCGACCGACCCGACGGCCGTGCCTGGCGCGCGCGACTTCCGGAATCGGGCCTCCGCCTGACAGGATCGGCCCGACCGAGTCATTACCCGGTGTGCCAGTCCGCACACAAAAAGTGATGATATGCCTGGAAAACGAGGAAGCGGCCGTCGTTTGAACCTCATGCGCTGGAGCGCCCGGCTCACCGGAGCCCCTTGGCGGACCGCCCCACCGACCGGGAGCGGCACCGACCAGGGCGCGCCGTCCGGCGACGGCGTCGTGGTTCCCAGCCCCCGTGACCCCACCAGCCTCGTCAGCCCGACCGAGGTGCTGGACCCGCAGCGGCCCCAGGACCTGCGCGAGGTGCTGAACCGCATCCCCGCCCCGGTCGCCGTCACCTACGGCCCGCTGCACCAGCTCGGCTACGCCAACCGCGCCTACCGCGAGCTCTTCGGCGACCGACCCACCGGGCTGCCCGCCTGCGAGGCGCTGCCCGAGCTCGGCACGATGGGCGTCCTGCCGCTGATGGACCAGGTCATCCGCGGCGGCAGCCCGCGCAGCGTCAAGGCCCGCTGCATCCTCGGACTCACCGGCAACCGCTACTACAACGTCTCCTGCGTCCCGCTCAGCCGCCATGAGAGCCGGGTCGAGAGCCGGGCCGAGAGCCGGGCCGAGAGCCGGGTCGACGGCCGCCGGGAGAGCCGGGCCGAGGTCCGGGCCGAGCCGGGGGAGGGCGAGGAGCAGAGGGACACGCTGCCCGCCGGCGTCCTCATCTTCGCCGCCGAGGTCACCGACCAGGTGCTCGCGGCCACCCGACTGCGCGAGTCCGAACGCCGCCAGCGGGAGGCCGCCGTCACCCTGCAGCGGAGCCTGCTCCCCCAGAAGCTCGACCAGCCCGCCGACCTCCGGGTCGCCGCCACCTACCAGCCCGGCGGAGCCGAGGCCGCGGTCGGCGGCGACTGGTACGACGTCATCGCCATCGACGGCGGCCGCACCGCGCTGGTCATCGGCGACGTCATGGGCCGCGGTCTGCGCGCCGCCGCCGTGATGGGCCAGCTCCGCACCGCCGTCCGCGCCTACGCCCGCCTCGACCTGCCACCGCACGAGGTGATGCGCCTGCTCGACGGCCTCGCCATGGAGATCGACGCCAACCAGATCGCCACCTGCGCCTACGCGGTCTGGGACCCTCGGCGCCACGCCCTCACCTACGCCTCCGCCGGCCACCTGCCGATGATGCTGCGCTGCCCCGACGGCACCGTCCTGCGCAGCGAGGAACAGAACGGCCCGCCCCTGGGCACCGGAGGCGGCGTCCACCTCTCGCACACCCTGCGACTGCTCCCCGGCACCATCGGCGTCCTCTATACGGATGGTCTGGTGGAGCGCCGGGACGAGGACATCGACCAGGGCCTCGACCTACTCGCCCGCACGCTCGCCGGAGCCGCCGGCGCTCCCGAGGTGATCTGTGCCCGCCTGCTCAGGGCCATGGGCGTCACCTCGGAGCACGATGACGACGTCGCGGTCCTGGCTTTTCAGCTGCCGGCCGACGAGAACCCCCCGGCCCTCCCGGAGTCGGGACCGGCACTTGACTCGATCCCCTGACAGGTCTAGTGTTCTTCGAGCTGCCTGGCTGGGAGCACCGGACACGTATCTACGCGGACGGTCCCGGGGCAGCCAATCCCTGGAAACACCACTGTCCGGTTCGGACCGGGCTGCGCTTTGTCATTTCGACGGTGCGGCTCGGGTCTTATTCGGCGTGCCTGTTTATATGGATTGCGGCCGGATTCGCCTTTCGGGGCGGGGATCGG
>NZ_JBFAJO010000021.1:0-122663 GCF_040655255.1 Kitasatospora sp. NPDC050463 | reverse complement strand
GTAAGAGGCCGAACGGCCCGTCTCGGTCCGGCCGGTTTTCCCGATTCGGGTCCGCCGTTGGCGGACTTCTGGCATCCTCGCCGAGAGTTTTCGGCATGTGACACGGGGTGGCCTGTTGCAGTACACGATCAGCGCGAGCGCGTTCCTCGCGATCATCATCGTCATTCGGCTGCGCCGGCGGACCCACTCCCGTTCCCGAAACGACGAGCTGGTGACCGTGCTGAGCGCCGTCACCCTCGGGGTGCTGATCGCCGCCACCCCGCTGGGCCGGAGTATCCACCAGCTCGTCGACGCCGTCGTCAGGGCGCTTCAATGACCAGCGTGCCGAGTTGGCGGCACCCGCTTCGTCGGCTCCACCACCATGGCGTGGAGAAGAGGCTCGCACCGGCCGTACATGCCGCTGACGACCTCGCGTTACTGCTCAGGACCACAGCGCTGCTCGGGCGGGCCTGCTCTCTCCCGGCGGCAGTGGCGCCAGCAGGTTGGCGGCCGTGACAGGAGCACTCCTCGGTTAGTTCCTTCGTGTGACTTCCGGACTTCGGCCGCATGCGGAAACGGTTCGCCGGGGCAGGTCCTCAACCGTTCGCGCTTTCGCCCCGGCTGCTGACCGACGGCGCCCGTCACCGGGCCTCTGACCGAGCAGCAGGAGGCACTACCGAAGGGACCATCACATGCGCAGCCTGCGTACCCGTACAGCCTTGTTTACCGGTGCGGCCGTTGTTCTGGGGACGGTGCTGGCCGGTGGCCCTCCAACAGCAGGTTGTAGGAGGGCAGGCCGGCGCTGCCGATGCCGATGCCGCGGCGGCCCACGACGTCCTTGACCCGCAGTGACTCCGGCCGGGTGCGGGAGGCGGGCGGCAGGGTGGCGAGGTAGGCGGCGAAGGCCTCCAGCACCTCGGCCCGGGTCGGCTCGTCCAGCTCGATCGCGCCGCCGCCGGTGCGGAAGCGGCGTTCGTACCCCTCGACGACGGTCTCGGACTCCAGCAGCGCGACCCGGGTCTGCAGCCGGGCCCGGCGCAGGGTGTCCAGGATCGGGCCGGTGGCGGTGTCCAGGGTGAAGGGGGCGGCGTCCCCGGAGGAGACGTGGGCGGCGATCCGGGCCCGGTAGGCGGTGGCGAAGGCGGTGACCAACCGGGTGATCGTCGCGTCGGACAGCGCCTTGGCGTAGCCGATCAGGGCCAGCGAGGCGGCGAGCCGCTGGACGTCCCAGGTGAACGCGCCGACGTAGGCCTCGTCGAAGTCGTTGACGTTGAAGACCAGCCGGCCCTCGGCGTTCAGATAGGTGCCGAAGTTCTCGGCGTGCAGGTCGCCGTGGATCCAGACCCGGCTGGTGCGCTCGTCCAGGAAGCCGGCGCCGTACTCGGCGAACGGGCCGTCGGCGACATCGGCGTAGTAGAGCCCGGCGGTGCCCCGGTAGAAGGCGAAGGCGGAGGCGGCCATCTTGCGGAACTTCACCCGGAACGCCGCCGGGTCCTTGGCGAGCAGGTCGCCGAAGGCCGTGTCGAAGACGCGCAGGACGGTCTCGGCGCGGTGGTCGGCGGTGTGCTGCGGGTGGGACATGAGAGGGGTCCTTTGCGGCGAGTGGGCGGCCTGGGAGTTCTGTGACCGGAGGCTAGAGTAGGAGCGTGAACGTGTGAGAACTGGTCCGGGCCCCGGTGGTGGCTCGGACCACATATGTTTCCAGGCGCCTTCGTGACCTGTGCGTTCGCCGGCCAGCCAGACAGCACCAGCCTCCGGAGGCCCCGCCTTGAGCGATCAGCCGTACGCGCACCTGCACGTCCACACCGAGTACTCGATGTTGGACGGGGCGGCCCGGTTGAAGCAGCTCTTCAAGGAGGTCGAGCGGCTGGGCCAGACCCATGTCGCGATGACCGACCACGGCAACATGTACGGCGCGGCCGAGTTCCACAAGCAGGCCACCGCCGCCGGGATCACCCCGGTGATCGGCATCGAGGCGTACGTCGCCCCCGAGGCGCGCACCAACACCAAGCGCATCCTCTGGGGCCAGCCGCACCAGAAGCGGGACGACGTCTCGGCGTCCGGCGCGTACACCCACAAGACCATCTGGGCCCGGAACAAGGAGGGCCTGCACAACCTCTTCAAGCTGACCTCGCGCTCGTACGCCGAGGGCTGGCTGGTGAAGTGGCCCCGGATGGACAAGGAGATCATCGCCGAGCACGCGGCCGGCCTGATGGCCACCACCGGCTGCCCCTCCGGCGAGGTGCAGACCCGGCTGCGGCTCGGCCAGTTCGACGAGGCGCTCAGGTCCGCCGCCGACTACCGGGAGATCTTCGGCCGGGAGAACTACTTCCTGGAGCTGATGGACCACGGGCTGGACATCGAGAAGCGGGTCCGCGACGGGCTGCTGGAGATCGGCCGGAAGCTGGACATCCCGCCGGTGGTCACCAACGACTCGCACTACACCACCGAGTCCGACGCCGGCGCGCACGACCTGCTGCTCTGCGTCCAGACCGGCAAGAACCTCTCCGACCCGGACCGTTTCCGCTTCGACGGCACCGGCTACTACATCAAGTCGGCCGCCGAGATGTACGCGCTGGACTCCTCGGACGCCTGGCAGGAGGGCTGCCGCAACAGCCAGCTGCTGGTCGCCTCGCGGGTCGACACCGCGGGCATGTTCGAGTTCCGGAACCTGATGCCGCGGTTCCCCATCCCGGAGGGCTTCGAGTCCGAGGCGGACTTCTTCCGGGCCCAGGTGTGGAAGGGCATGGACTGGCGCTTCCCGGGCGGGTACGACGAGGAGCACCGGAAGCTCGCCGAGTACGAGATGGACACCATCGTCCAGATGGGGTTCCCGGCGTACTTCCTGGTGGTCGCCGACTTCATCATGTGGGCCAAGAGCCAGGGCATCGCGGTGGGCCCCGGCCGCGGCTCGGCGGCCGGCTCGCTGGTCGCCTACGCGATGGGCATCACCGACCTCGACCCGATCCCGCACGGCCTGATCTTCGAGCGCTTCCTCAACCCCGAGCGCATCTCCATGCCCGATGTCGACATCGACTTCGACGAGCGCCGGCGCGGTGACGTGATCCGGTACGTGACGGAGAAGTGGGGCTCCGACAAGGTCGCCATGATCGTCACGTACGGCACCATCAAGGCGAAGGCCGCCATCAAGGACTCCTCGCGCGTCCTCGGCTACCCGTACGCGATGGGCGACCGGATCACCAAGGCGATGCCGCCGGACGTCATGGGCAAGGGCATCCCGCTCTCCGGCATCACCGACCCCTCGCACCCGCGCTACGGCGAGGCCGGCGAGATCCGCGGGCTGTACGAGAACGACCCGGACGTCCGCAAGGTGATCGACACCGCGCGCGGCATCGAGGGCCTGATCCGCCAGCCCGGTGTGCACGCGGCCGGCGTCATCATGTCCTCCGAGCCGCTCACCGACCACATCCCGGTCTGGACCCGGCACACCGACGGCGTCACCATCACGCAGTTCGACTACCCCACCTGTGAGGGCCTCGGCCTCCTCAAGATGGACTTCCTCGGCCTGCGCAACCTCACGATCATGGACGACGCCGTCAAGGCGATCGAGAAGAACAAGGGCATCAAGATCAACCTGCTTGATCTGCCCCTGGACGACAAGCCGACCTATGAACTGCTGGCGCGCGGCGACACGCTCGGCGTCTTCCAGCTCGACGGCGGTCCGATGCGTTCACTGCTGCGCCTGATGAAGCCCGACAACTTCGAGGACATCTCCGCCGTCCTCGCGCTGTACCGGCCGGGCCCGATGGGCGTCAACTCGCACACCAACTACGCGCTGCGCAAGAACGGCCAGCAGGAGATCACCCCGATCCACCCGGAGCTGGCGGAGCCCCTGGCGGAGATCCTGGAGCCGACGTACGGCCTGATCGTGTACCAGGAGCAGGTGCAGAAGGCCGCGCAGATCCTGGCCGGGTACACGCTCGGCCAAGCCGACCTGCTGCGCCGGGCCATGGGCAAGAAGAAGAAGGAGATCCTGGAGGCCGAGTTCGTCCCGTTCCAGCGGGGCTGCCGCGCGCACGGCTACTCGGACGCGGCGATCCAGGCGGTGTGGGACGTCCTCGTCCCCTTCTCCGGCTACGCGTTCAACAAGGCGCACACCGCCGGGTACGGGCTGGTCTCGTACTGGACGGCGTACCTCAAGGCCAACTACCCGGCCGAGTACATGTCCGGCCTGCTGACGTCGGTCAAGGACGACAAGGACAAGTCGGCGGTCTACCTCAACGAGTGCCGCAAGATGGGCATCCAAGTGCTCCCGCCGGACGTGAACGAGTCGGACTCCGACTTCACCCCGCACGGGGACACCCTCGTCCGGTTCGGCCTCACCGCCATCCGCAACGTCGGCGGGCCGGTGGTGGAGTCGATGATCCGCACCCGGAAGGCGAAGGGGAAGTTCGCCTCGTTCCCCGACTTCCTGGAGAAGGTGGAGTCGGTGGTCTGCAACAAGCGGACCGTCGAATCGCTCATCAAGGCGGGTGCGTTCGACTCGCTCGGGCACACCCGCAAGGGGCTGACCGCGCAGTTCGAGCCGATGATCGACAACGTCGTCGGGGTCAAGCGCAAGCAGGCCGAGGGCCAGTTCGACCTGTTCAGCTCCGCCGAGCCCGGGCAGAGCGGCGGCGACGCGGTCGGCGACGAGCCGAGCTTCGGGTTGGACGTGGTCTTCTCCGAGGAGGAGTGGGACAAGGCCTTCCTGCTCACCCAGGAGCGGGAGATGCTCGGCCTCTACGTCTCCTCGCACCCGCTGCACGGCATCGAGCACCTCCTCGCCGACAAGGCGGACTGCGCGGTGGCCGACCTCGCGGAGCGGCCGGACGGTTCCATCGTCACCATCGGCGGCATCATCTCCGGCCTCCAGCGGAAGATGACCAAGCAGGGCAACGCCTGGGCGATCGCCACCGTCGAGGACCTGGCCGGCTCGATCGACTGCATGTTCTTCCCGGCCAGCTACCAGCTGGTCTCCTCCCAACTCGTCGAGGACGCCGTGGTGTTCGTCCGCGGCAAGGTGGACAAGCGGGAGGACGTGCCGCGGCTGATGGGCA
Source organism: Kitasatospora sp. NPDC050463 (assembly GCF_040655255.1). Taxonomy (NCBI): domain Bacteria; kingdom Bacillati; phylum Actinomycetota; class Actinomycetes; order Kitasatosporales; family Streptomycetaceae; genus Kitasatospora; species Kitasatospora sp. NPDC050463. Next base: position 117,624 of record NZ_JBFAJO010000021.1, on the reverse strand, counting down.
TGGAGCTCGCGGTGCCCGACCTGACGAACGTCGCGGCCCAGCTGCCGATCACCCTCACCATCGCGGAGAGCCGGCTCAACCCGGCGGTGGTGACCAGGCTCGGGGAGGTGCTGGCCCACCACAAGGGAAGCACCGAGGTGCACGTCCACCTCCGGCGCGGTGACAGCACCACCGTGCTGCGGCTGGACCGGCACCGGGTGAAGTCCGACCCGGCGCTGTTCGGGGACCTCAAGCAGCTGCTCGGGCCGAGCTGCCTGGCGAACTGAGAGCGGGCGGGGCCCTGGCGGTCCCGCCGCCGAGGCCCGGCGGACCTCAGGCCGTTCCGCCGCCGAGGCCGGGCGGGACGGCCGTGTGCAGGGCCGAGACGAAGGCCGAGATCGCCGGGTGCGAGCCCGCGCCCGCGCGGAAGGCGGCGCGGGTACGGCGGTACATCGGCAGTCGGGTGAGGACGACGCCCGGCGGGGGCTGCGCGGTGCCCAGCTGTGGGACCAGCGCCACCCCCTGGCCGGCCGCCACCAGGGCCAGCACCGTCGCGAAGTCGTCGATCTGGTGCCGGATCCGCGGGGCGAAGCCGGCGCTCTCGCAGGCCCGGACGGCCATGGTGTGGCAGAGCGTGCCCCGCGGCGACATGATCCAGGGCCTGTCGCGCTGCTCGGCGACGGTGCCGGCCGCCCGGGCCGCGAGGTACATCGGCTCGGTGAACACCGGGCGGGTCACCGCCAGGCCGGGCTCCGGGTCGGCCGGCACCAGGTCGTACTCGTGCACCAGCGCCACGTCCAGCTCGCCCGCGCGCAACGCCGCGGCCACCGCCGCGGGGTCCACCTCCGTCACCATCGGCTCCAGGCCCGGGTGCCAGCCGGAGAGTTCGGCGAGCACCGCCGGGATCACCGCGCGGGCCGCCGACGGGTAGGTGCCGATCCGCAGCGGGCCGGCCAACCCCTGCCTGGCGTGGGCGAGTTCGGCGTTCGCCTGCTCCAGTCGGGCCAGCACCGCCTCGGCGTGCCGGACAAGGCCCAGCGCGGCTGGCGTCAGCGCGACCCGCCGCCCGGTGCGCTCCAGCAGCGGGACACCGGCCTCCTTCTCCAGGACGGACAGCTGTTGGGAGACCGCCGACGGGCTGAACGAGAGCGCCTCGGCGACGGCGGCGATGGTGCCGAGGTGGGCGAGTTCGCGCAGCAGGCGCAGGCGTCGGACGTCGAGCATCGGCCCAGCTTACGAGAAGCGTCAGAAATCTGAACTGGACCTGCGGGATCGGCGGGCCGCAGGATCGTGGGCATGGAACACACGGTCCTCAAGGGCATCTACGTCCCGCTGGTCACCCCGTTCGCCGAGGACGGCTCGGTGGCGCTGGACGCACTGGAGAAGCTGGCCGGCTCGGTGCTGGACGACGGCGCGGCCGGGCTGGTCGCACTCGGCACCACCGGGGAGCCGGCCACCCTGGGCGCGGACGAGCGGCGGGCGGTGACCGAGGTCTGCGCGGCCGTCTGTGCCGAGCGCGGTGCGCAGCTGGTGGTCGGCTCGGGCGGGCCCGGCACCGCGTCGGCCGCCGAGGAACTGGCCGCGCTGGCCGCCCGGGTGCCGGGGGCGGCGGCCGCGCTGGTCACCGTGCCGTCCTTCGTGCGCCCGGGCGAGGCGGGTACGATCGCGCACTTCCGAACGCTGGCCGCGGCGAGCCCGGTGCCGCTGGTCGTGTACCACATCCCGTACCGGACCGGGCAGCAGCTGACGGTCGGCGCCCTGCGTCGGCTCGCCGCCGTGCCGGGCGTGGTGGGCGTCAAGTACGCGACCGGCGGGCTGGACCAGGACGCCGTGGAGCTGCTGGCGGACCCGCCCGCGGGCTTCGCCGTCCTGGCGGGGGAGGACGCCTTCCTCGCGCCGATGCTGGCGCTCGGCGCCGCCGGCGGCATCCTGGCCTCGGCGCATCTGGCCACCGCGCGCTTCGTCGAGCTGGCCGCCGCCTGGGAGCGGGGGGACGTGCCGCGCGCCCGGGCGCTGGGGCACCGGCTGACCGCGCTGACGGTGGCCGCCTTCGCCGCGCCCAACCCGGCCGTGGTCAAGGGCGTGCTGCACGCCCAGGGCCGGATCCCCACCCCGGACGTCCGGCTGCCGCTGCTGCCGGCCGGCCCGGCGGAGGTCGCCGCGGCACTGGCACTGGCCACCGCTCTGGACCGCGATCCGGGCACTGGTCTGGACCACTAGCTCTCACACCGTGGAATACCAGGTCGCCCCGCCCCGGTGACAGGGCATGATGGGCGGAGTGCGGCTGTGACCAGCAACATCAAGAGGAGTAGTCGGATATGAAGATCGGCATTGTCGGGGCCACCGGCCAGGTCGGCGGCGTGGTCCGCGAGATCCTGGCGGAGCGCAACGTCGCGGTGGAGCAGCTGCGGCTGTTCGCCTCGGCCCGTTCGGCCGGGCGCACGCTGCCCTGGCAGGGCACCGAGATCACCGTCGAGGACGCGGCCACGGCCGACTACACCGGCCTGGACATCGTGATCTTCTCGGCGGGCGGCTCCACCTCCAAGGCCCTCGCCCCCAAGGCGGCCGCGGCCGGTGCCGTCGTGATCGACAACTCCTCGGCCTGGCGCCGCGACCCCGACGTCCCGCTGGTCGTCTCCGAGGTCAACCCCGGCGCCATCGCGAACCGCCCCAAGGGCATCATCGCCAACCCGAACTGCACCACCATGGCCGCCATGCCGGTGCTGCGCCCGCTGCACGACGAGGCCGGCCTCGCCGCGCTGGTCGTCTCCACCTACCAGGCCGTCTCGGGCAGCGGCGTGGCCGGGGTGGCCGAGCTCCAGGACCAGGCCGCCAAGGTCGTCGACGGCGCTTCGGCGCTCGCCCACGACGGCTCCGCGGTCGAGTTCCCCGAGCCCAAGGTCTACAAGCGCCCGATCGCCTTCAACGTGCTGCCGTTGGCCGGCTCCATCGTCGACGACGGGTCCAACGAGACCGACGAGGAGCAGAAGCTCCGCCACGAGAGCCGCAAGATCCTCGGCATCCCCGACCTGAAGGTGGCCGGCACCTGCGTGCGCGTCCCGGTCTTCTCCGGCCACTCGCTGCAGATCAACGCCCGCTTCGAGCGCCCGATCAGCCCGGAGCGCGCGACCGAGCTGCTCGCCGGCGCCCCCGGTGTGGAGCTGAGCGAGATCCCCACCCCGCTCCAGGCCGCGGGCCGGGACCCGAGCTTCGTCGGCCGCATCCGCGCCGACGAGACGGTGGAGAACGGGCTGTCGCTGTTCATCTCCAACGACAACCTGCGCAAGGGTGCCGCGCTCAACGCCGTCCAGCTGGCCGAACTGGTCGCCGCCGAGCTCAAGGGCTGATTCCGCGATCTCACCAGGCGGGCCCCGTCCTCGGACGGGGCCCGCTTCGCGTGCACGGGCGCCGGGGCCCGCTTCGCGTGCCGGATCCGCCGCCGGGCTGTTGCCGGACCGCGACATCCGCCGAGATTCGCCGGGCGAACCAGGGGTAAAGGTGACCCAACGATCGGGCGGCTGCGGGCACCCCTCACCCCACGGGCCCGAGCGCCGGGCGGACCGCGCCCACCCGGCAGCGCCGCACCGGTGACGCCGGACCCCGAGGGCGAGCGAAAAGAGGTGCGCGATGGACCGCTGTGTCGTCCTGGTGGACGCCGGTTACCTGCTGGGCGCCGCCGCCAGCCTGCTCGCCGGTGACCCGTCCCGGTCCCGCGTCAGTGTCGACCACACCGCGCTCATCACCGCCCTGCGCGAACGCGCCGAGGCCGAGACCGGTCTGCCGCTGCTGCGGATCTACTGGTTCGACGCCGCCCCCGACCGCCGCCCGATGCCCGAGCACCGCCGGCTCAGGGTCCTGCCGCGGGTCACCGTCCGGCTCGGCGCCCTCACCCGGGCCGAGGGCCGCTGGGTGCAGAAGGGCGTCGACGCCGCGATGCACGCCGAGCTCTCCGAACTCGCCCGCAACCGGGCCTGCGCCGACGTCGTGCTGATCACCGGCGACGGGGACCTGCTGCCCGGCATGATGTCCGCCAAGGAGCACGGCGTGGTCGTCCACCTCTGGGCGCTCCAGGCCGCCGACGGCGACTTCAACCAGTCCGAGGACCTGGTCGGGGAGGCCGACGAGCGGCGGGTGCTCGACCGGGAGTGGATCGAGGGCTCGTTCACCCTGCGCGACACCGCCACCGCCTTCCCCGCCCCCGGGCCCCGCCACGAGATCGCCAAGATCCTGGCCGCCCCGCCCGCGGCCGTGGCGTCCGCGGTCCGGCCCGCCGCCGTGCCCGCGTCCGCCGAGGTGCCGGTGGCGAACGGGCGCTCCGCCGGCACGGCCACCGCGCTCAAGGTCGTCCCGACGCCGAAGGACCTCGCCGGGCGCGCCGTCGCCCCGCAGCCCGCGACGGCGGCGCAGCCCTCCGGGCCGGTACTGCGCTGGTCCTCCGACCGGGGCTGGGTCGAGCGGCCCGCCGCCGAGCCCGCCGTCACCGCCGGGGACGGCCTGCCGACCCTCGCCCAGCTGACCACCGCCGAGCAGCGCTGGGCCGACCGCGAGGAGGACATCACCACCATCGGCGGCGACGCGCACGAGGTCGGCCAGGTGTTCGCCCGCCGCTGGACGGAGCGGCTCGGCGACGTCGAACGGCTCACCGTGCTCTGGCCCGACTACCCGCGCATCCCGCACCGGGTCGACGGCGAGCTGCTCCGCTACGCCGCCCGGTTCGGCCTGCTCGCGCACAAGGACGACCAGATCGACGAGCACGACCGGTACGCCATCCGGGCGGGTTTCTGGAAGGAGCTGGCCGGCCGCGTCCCCGGCGGGGACCTCGTCGTCGACGACTGACCGGGCCGCGTCGCCCCGGGGTCCGTCGTCGAACTCCCGCAGGTGGGAGTTCGACGACGGACCCAGGCCCTGTCCGGCCCGTTTCGGGGGATCAGGCCCCCTTGTCCGGTTACCGGTGTCCACCGCGTAGAGTCTTCGCTCGTGAGCGAGGGCAACGAGCGGAGCGTCGACAGGGACGCGATCCGCGAAGCGACCGCTCAGTGGAGCGAGGCGGGCGGATGAGCGAGACGGCCGGGCGGGCACCCCGGGAGGCCTCGCCGTGCTGTGCCGTACGCGACCTGGTCAAGACCTACCGTTCCGGGCGCGGAGCCGGTGCCACCGGGATCCGGGCCAACGACGGCATCAGCCTGACCGTCCGGCAGGGCGAGATCTTCGGGCTGCTGGGGCCCAACGGGGCCGGCAAGTCCACGCTGGTCCGCCAGCTCACCGGTCTGCTGCGACCCGACTCCGGCTCCATCGAGCTGCTCGGCCACGACGTGGTCCGCCACCCCGAGCGGGCCGCCCGGCTGCTGGGCTACCTCGGCCAGGAGTCCACCGCGCTGGACGAGCTGACGGTCGCCCTCGCCGCCGAGACCACCGGGCGGCTGCGCGGCCTCAGCCGGGCCCGGGCCCGGGCCGAGGCCGCCGACGTGCTCACCGAACTCGCCCTGGAACCGCTCGCCCACCGGCCGCTCGCCAAGCTCTCCGGTGGCCAGCGCCGCCTGGCCTGCTTCGCCGCCGCGCTGGTGGGGGAGCGGCCGCTGCTGGTGCTGGACGAGCCGACCAGCGGCATGGACCCGGTCGCCCGCCGCGCGGTCTGGAGCGCCGTCGACCGCCGCCGGGCGGAGCAGCGGACCACGGTGCTGCTGGTCACCCACAACGTGATCGAGGCCGAGACCGTGCTGGACCGGGTCGCGGTGGTGGACGAGGGCCGGGTGATCGCCTGCGACACGCCCGGCGGGCTCAAGGCACTGGTGGACGGCGACGTCCGGCTGGACCTGGTCTGGCGGGACGAGGCGCCGATGACGGTGCCCGCCGTCGCCGCGCTCGCCGAGCGGGCCGAGCGCACCGGCCGGCGCTGGACGGTGCGCACCACCCCCGAACGGGCCCGCGAACTGGTCGCCGCCGTCACCACCGGCCCGGCCTTCGCCGCGCTGGACGACTTCACCCTGGCCACCCCGAGCCTTGAGGACGCCTACCTCAAGCTGGGCGGCCGCCATGGAGGACTGGCCAAGTGACGCTGCTCTCGGTGCCGCCGCAGACCGCCGGGGTCGCGGACGGCGGGCCCGCCCCGCTGGCCCCCGCCGCCCGGCTGCTGCCCGCGCTGGCCGCCGTCTACCGGGCGCAGCTGGCCCGGGCCAAGGTGGCCCGCATCCCGCTGCTGTTCGTGGCGACCTTCCAGTCGCTCGGCATCCTGGTGATGATGCGCGGCGTCGTCGACCCGGGGCAGACCTCGGCCGCGCGTTCGGTGGTGGCCGGCTCCAGTGTGCTGGTGGTGGCCTTCGTGGCGCTCAACCTGCTGGCCCAGTACTTCGGTCGGCTGCGGGCCACCGGCGGCCTCGACCACTACGCGACGCTGCCCGTCCCGGCGGCCTCGGTGGTCCTCGGCGCGGCCGCCGCGTACGCGTCGTTCACGCTGCCGGGCACCCTGGTGACGGCCGTCGCCGGGGCGTGGATGTTCGGGCTCCCGATGGGGCAGCTCTGGGTGCTGCTCGCGGTGGTGCCGCTGGCCGGGGCGGCGCTGTCCGGGCTCGGCGCGGCCTGCGGGCTGCTGGCACCCAAGCAGGAGATCGCCACCATGCTGGGGCAGCTCGGCATGTCGGCGGCGCTGCTGCTGGGCGTGCTCCCGGTGGACCACCTGCCGCAGCCGGTGCTCTGGCTGCGCGACCTGCTGCCCTCCACCTACGGCGTGGAGGCCTTCGCCCGGACCTTCGCGGCCGACCCGGACTGGGCGGCGGTGGCGGGCGACCTGGCGGTCTGCGCGGGGGTGGGCGTGGCGTCGCTGGCGGTGGCCACCTGGGCGTACCGGCGGGCCACCACCCGCTAGGAGCCGCGCCGGCCCGGTCGCCGGCCCGGCCCGGTCCCGACCCCCTCGCCCGGCCCGGCCGCCCGGGTGACGGGTCCGCACGGGTGGCGGGTCCGTCCGGGCGGCGATCGTGAAACGATGGGCCCGTGACCGTACCGAACACACCTCCGGATCCCCTGCGCGCCGCCGCGGGCGCCGACGCGGACACCGCCGCTCCTGGTCCGGCCGCCGGCCCGAACCCGTACGCGCCGCCGCCCGTGGACCAGGCCGTCCTGCGCGCCGCGGACCGGCGGGCGCCGCTGGAGCGGCTGCTGCCCGAACTGAAGGTCGGCGCGGTCACGGTGCTGGCCTGCCTGGCGCTGGGCCTGGTGATGGCGGTGCTCTGGGCCTGGCTGGCGCCGAAGGTGCCGCTGGTGGTCGACGGCAACAAGATCCTCTACGGCGACCCGGAGGGCGAGCAGCGGGCCGGGGCCGACAGCGTCTTCGTGCTGATCGGGCTGGGCATGGGCATCGTGACCGCGCTCGGCGCGTTCCTGTTCACCCGGCGGCGCGGCGGCGGGATCGCGGTGGCGGTCGCCCTCGCGACCGGCGGTCTGCTGGCCTCGGTGGGCGCCTGGGGCCTGGGCCGGCGGCTCGGCCCGGCGAGCGACCTCGTCGCCGAGGCCCGGCGGGTCGGCAACGGCGGCCACTTCGACGCCGACATCGACCTCGGGGCCTACGGCGCGCTGCTGGCCTGGCCGATGGCCGCGATGGTGGTGCTGCTGGCGCTCTCGGCCGCCTTCGGCAAGCGCGAGGAGGACCCGCCTCCGTACTGGGCGGGCCCGTACGGCGTGCAGCGGCCCGTGGACGGGCAGCCGGGCGGTGCCGGACCGGTGCCCGGCGGGCCCCACCCGGGCCCGGCGGGGGAGCACCCGGGCGACCGGCCGCCGCAGGACCGCACGCCCTGACGGCGCACCGGGCCGGGGCGCCGGCCCGGTGACCCGGTGACTCGGTGACCCGGCCGTCAGCGGCCGATCGGGGCGGTCAGCGCGCCGGTGACTCCGACCAGGTCGGCCGGGGCCAGCTCGACCTCCAGCCCCCGCCGGCCGGCCGAGACGTACACCGTGGCGTGGGCGAGCGCGCTGTCGTCCACCACGGTGCGCAGCGGCCGGCGCTGGCCGAGCGGGGAGATGCCGCCGAGGACGTAGCCGCTGCTGCGCTCGGCGGCCGCCGGGTCCGCCATCGCGGCGCGCTTGCCGCCGACGGCGGCGGCGAGCGCCTTCAGATCGAGCCGGCCGGCGACCGGGACGACGCCCACGGTGAGCACGCCGTCGACGTCGGCGACCAGCGTCTTGAAGACCCGCTCGGGCGCCACGCCGAGCACCTCGGCGGCCTCGCCGCCGTACGAGGCGGCGGCCGGATCGTGCTCGTAGGAGTGCATGGTGAACGCCACCGCGGCGTTCTCCAGGGCGACGGTGGCGGGCGTGCCCCCGCCGCCCTTCTTCGGCTTCCTGGCCATCGGGACCTCTCCGGACGCGTCGGCGGGCGTGGTCAGTTGGGGCTGAAGGACTGGCGGGTCAGCTCGACCGCGGGGAGCGACGGCAGCCAGCTGAGCACCGCCGTCTCGCGGCGCAGCAGCTCCAGCTCGGCGGTCAGCCGCCGGGCGGTGTCGGGGCAGGCCAGCAGCTCCTGCTTGACCGGCGTCCCGAAGACCGAGGCGGCGGCCACCAGGTAGGAGAGCACCTGCGGGTCGTCCGGCAGCTCCTGGCGGCCGACGGTGCTGGCCTCGCGGGCGCCGGCCAGCCGCTTCTGGTAGGCCCGGAAGGCCCGCTCCACGCCGGCGGCCAGGGCCCCGGCGCCCTCGCCCGGCAGCTCCTCGATCGGCTCGATCTCGCCGCTCAGGTACGGACCGCCGGTGTCCACCGAACGCAGCCGGAACCGGGTGGTGCCGGTGACCAGCAGCTCGTACCGGCCGTCCGGCTGCTCCTGCGCGGAGGCGACGTCGGCCACGCAGCCGACGTGGTAGAGCGCCTCCAGAGGGTCCCCGGTCACGATGCCCAGACCGTCCAGCGGCCCGGCCGGGCCCGCCTCGGGCCGGACCGGCGCGACCTCGCGGCCGTCCTTGATGGCGAGCACGCCGAACCGCCGGGGCTGGTCCTCGGGGAGGGCGAGCAGGTCGGCGACCAGACGGCGGTAACGCTCCTCGAAGATGTTGAGGGGCATCACCAGGCCCGGGTAGAGCACGGAGTTCAGCGGGAAGAGCGGCAGCCGTTCTGTCACGGCGCACAGCGTAGTTCCCCGAGCGGCGGATACGCCCGGAGGTTATCCCCGCTGGAGCATCCGGCTGGCTCCGGCGGCGACGGTGGTGGCCAGTACCCAGCCGACGATCACCAGGCCGGAGCTGACCCACTGGGCGGCGCCGCCGGGGTTCCAGCCCTGCTGGCCGAGGTCGACGACCGGCAGCAGCTGGCCCAGCGCGTACAGCACCGGGTTCCAGTGCGGGCTCTCGTCGGCCTTGAGCGGCTGGAGCCGGTGGGTGGCGAAGTAGATGCTGCCCAGGGCCCAGGCGAGCAGCAGCCAGAGCGCGGCCCGGCCGGGGCGGAAGCCGTAGCCGACGGTGACGTCCTGGACCCGGCCCCAGAGCCGGGCGGGCAGCGGCAGGGTGTGCCGGCGGCGGCGCTGCTTGGCGTACAGCACCTCGCGGGCGTCGTCGTCGGCGCCGTCGCGGCGCAGGGCGGCGGCCAGCTGCTCGTAGGACTCGGGCTGGAACTCCACCGAGGTGCCCTCCAGCCAGGCGATCCGCTGCTGGACGGTGAAGGGGGCGGCCGGACGCAGGCACTCGTAGGTGAAGCCGGTGAGGCCGAGGTGCTTGCCGAGCGGCCAGGAGTCGGGGGCGTCGACCAGGTTGCCGACCCTCGCGCGCGACAGCGAGACCTTGCCGGTGGGCGGGATGCGGCAGGTGAAGCGCAGCTCGGGGGTGTGGATGCGGCGCAGCGCCAGCTCGTCGTCCGGGCCGAGGTGGAACTCGGCGTCGGCGATCAGGCAGGCGCTGTCGAAGCGGCTGTCGGAGAGCCGGACGGCGCCGTGCGCGCGAAACGGCGTACTGGCGGAGCCGGCCGGGACGACCTGGCCGTAGCCGGAGCCGTAGTACGACCCGGAGGAGGACCAGCCGCCGTCCGCCGAGCCGCTGAGGTACAGGGTGTGGCCGACGGTGATGCGCACGGCGTTGAGGGCGACCTTGTTCTCCGGGACGGCGTGCAGCTGGGCGCCGCGCAGCGAGAGCCGTCCGCCGATCCGGGCGGTGCGCAGACTGACCTCGCCGTGGGACTCCAGCCGGTCGGCCTCGAAGTCCTGGCTGACCGCCAGGCCGTCGGCGGAGAGCGCCCGGCCGAACCGGTCGCCGCCGAGGACGGCCTGATTGAGCAGCAGGTCGGTGCCGATCCGGGAGTCGGTGAGCCGGATGCCCTGCGGTATCCGGCAGCGGGCCAGATGCAGGTCGCCGGAGGTGGTGAGGCGGGAGGCCTCCAGCCGGGGTATCAGGCAGCTGACGAAGCGCAGGGTGCCGGCGTCGGCTTCGGAGATGAGCAGCTTCCGCTCGAAGCGGCAGTCGCGAACCTCGACGTAGTGGCCGATGGTGCCGCCGGCCAGCACGAGTGGGCCGGTGATCCGGGCGCCGGTCACCTTGAGGGCGGCGACCCGGCCGGGGGCGGCCGGCGGGCCGTCCAGCAGCAGGTGGGCCAGGACCTCGGCGCGGATCGTGCGCTCGGGGCCCCACGGCTCGTCGCCGAAGGTGTCGTCCAGCGGGTCGGGCGCGCCGCCGGGCCGGGCCGGGTCGGGCCGGGTGCCGGAGGGGCCGTTCCGCGGCCCCCCGCCGGTCCCCAGGTCGTACACCTCGCCCTGGCGGAACGCCTCCCAGAGCCCCTGCTCGGTCCGCGTCCAGCCGTCCGGCGCACGCTCCGCCATCGTTCCCCCGTCTCCCCCGGTCGTCTCACCCTTCGTATCACGGACTGAAATACGGGGCCGCCGGTTCCGGCCACTCCTTACACTGGGTGGCGTGATCTCTCGAATCGACCTGCGCGGCTCGCTCGACGACCCGCGTGACCTGCTGCCCCGTGCCGACTTCGACGTCGCGGCCGCCCTGGAGAAGGTGCGTCCGATCGCCGAGGACGTGCACCATCGCGGGGTCGCGGCGGTGATCGACATCACGGAGCGTTTCGACGGCGTGCGCCTGGAGTCCACCCGGGTGCCCGCCGAGCAGCTCACCGAGGCCCTCGCGACGCTGGACCCGAAGGTCCGCGCCGCACTGGAGGAGTCGATCCGCCGCGCCCGCCTCGTCCACGCCGACCAGCGCCGGACCGGGCACACCACCCAGGTGGTGCCGGGCGGTACGGTCACCCAGCGCTGGGTGCCGGTGGACCGGGTCGGCCTGTACGTGCCGGGGGGCCTCGCCGTCTACCCGTCCTCCGTCGTGATGAACGTGGTGCCCGCGCAGGAGGCCGGGGTGACCGGCATCGCGGTGACCTCGCCGCCGCAGAAGGCCTTCGGCGGCCGGGTGCACCCGACGATCCTGGCGGCCTGCGCGCTGCTCGGCGTCACCGAGGTGTACGCCGTCGGCGGCGCCCAGGCGGTCGCCATGTTCGCGCTCGGCACCGAGGAGTGCGAGCCGGTGAACATGGTCACCGGTCCCGGCAACATCTACGTGGCCGCGGCCAAGCGCTACTTCGCCGGCCGGATCGGCATCGACTCCGAGGCCGGTCCGACCGAGATCGCCGTCCTCGCCGACGACAGCGCCGACCCGGTGGACGTCGCCGCCGACCTGATCAGCCAGGCCGAGCACGGCCCGACCTCGGGCTCGGTGCTGGTCACCGACTCGCCCGAGCTGGCCGAGGCCGTCGAGGCCGAGCTGAAGACGCAGGTCGCCCGGACGAAGCACAGCGAGCGGGTGGCCGAGGCGCTGGGCGGCCGGCAGTCCGGCATCATCCTGGTCGACGACCTGACGCAGGGCCTGGCGGTGGTGAACGCCTACGCCGCCGAGCACCTGGAGATCCAGACCCGGGACGCCCACGCGGTCGCCGCCAAGGTCCGCAACGCGGGCGCGATCTTCATCGGCCGCTGGACCCCGGTCTCGCTCGGCGACTACGCGGCCGGCTCCAACCACGTGCTGCCGACCGGCGGCTGCGCCTGCCACTCGGCCGGGCTCTCGGTGCAGACCTTCCTGCGCGGCGTCCAGGTCGTCGAGTACGACCGGGAGGCGCTGGCCGGCATCGCCGCGCACGTCGTCAACCTCGCCGACGCCGAGGACCTCCCCGGTCACGGCGACGCCATCAAGGCCCGCTTCGAGTGGACGGTTCCCGGCGCGTGAAGATCGACGACCTCCCCATCCGCGACGAGCTGCGCGGCCAGTCCCCCTACGGCGCACCGCAGCTGGACGTCCCCGTCCAGCTGAACACCAACGAGAACCCGTACCCGCTGCCCCCGGAGCTGGTGGCCCGGATCGCCGAGCGCGTCGCAGAGGCCGCCCGCGGCCTCAACCGCTACCCCGACCGGGACGCGGTCGAGCTGCGCGAGGGCCTGGCCGCGTACCTGACCCGGACCACCGGCGTCGAGCGCACCCGCGCGCAGGTCTGGGCCGCCAACGGCTCCAACGAGATCCTTCAGCAGCTGCTCCAGACCTTCGGCGGCCCCGGCCGCACCGCGCTCGGCTTCGAGCCCTCCTACTCGATGCACGCCCTGATCTCCCGGGGCACCGGCACCGGCTGGATCTCCGGGCCGCGCGACGAGGACTTCACCGTCGACGTGGCCGCCGCCTGCGAGGCCATCGCCGAGCACCGGCCGAACGTCGTGTTCGTCTGCTCGCCGAACAACCCGACCGGCACCGCCGTCCCCGCCGACGTGGTGCTGCGGCTGTACGAGGCCGCGCAGGCCGCCGGGCCCAGCGTGGTGGTCGTCGACGAGGCGTACGTCGAGTTCTCGCACCGCGCCTCGCTGCTGTCGCTGCTGGCCGGCCGGCCCAACCTGGTGGTCACCCGCACCATGTCGAAGGCCTTCGGCGCGGCCGGTCTGCGCCTGGGCTACCTGACGGCCGACGCCGCCGTGGTGGACGCCGTCCAGCTGGTCCGGCTGCCCTACCACCTGTCGGCCGTCACCCAGGCCACCGCGCTGGCCTGCCTGGAGCACACCGACACCCTGCTCGGGTACGTCGGCCGGCTCAAGGCCGAGCGCGACCGGCTGGTCGACGCGCTGCGCGGGCTGGGCCTGGAGGTGACCGACTCGGACGCCAACTTCGTCCAGTTCGGCCGCTTCGCGGACACCCACGCCGTCTGGCAGGCCATCCTCGACCAGGGCGTCCTGGTCCGCGACAACGGCGTCCCCGGATGGCTGCGCGTCACCGCCGGCACCCCTGCCGAGAACGACGCCTTCCTGGACGCCGTCTCCTCAGTGATCAAGGAGCTGTAATCCCGTATGTCCCGTATCGGACGCGTTGAACGCACCACCAAGGAGACCTCGGTCCTGGTCGAGATCGATCTCGACGGCACCGGCCGGACCGACATCTCCACGGGCGTCGGGTTCTACGACCACATGCTCGACCAGCTCGGCCGCCACGGCCTCTTCGACCTCACCGTGAAGACCGACGGCGACCTGCACATCGACACCCACCACACCATCGAGGACACCGCCCTCGCCCTGGGCGCCGCCTTCAAGCAGGCACTCGGCGACAAGGTCGGCATCTACCGCTTCGGCAACTGCACGGTGCCGCTGGACGAGTCGCTCGCCCAGGTCACCGTGGACCTCTCCGGCCGCCCCTACCTGGTGCACACCGAGCCGGAGAACATGGCGCCGATGATCGGCAGCTACGACACCACCATGACCCGGCACATCCTGGAGTCCTTCGTGGCCCAGGCGCAGGTCGCCCTGCACGTCCACGTGCCGTACGGACGCAACGCGCACCACATCGTGGAGTGCCAGTTCAAGGCGCTGGCCCGGGCCCTGCGCTACGCCGCCGAGCGCGACCCGCGCGCGGCCGGCATCCTCCCCTCGACCAAGGGTGCGCTGTGAGCAAGTCCACGATCGTCCTCCTCTTCGTCGGGCTCTTCCTGGCCGGCGGTGTGATCTCGTTCTGGAAGCAGAAGATCCCGAAGGGCGTCATCGCCGTGCTCGCCATAGGCTCGGTGCTCTGCCTGGCCTCCGGCCTCATGCGCCTCTAGCGCCGCCGTGCAGACAGCGCCGTACAGAGCCGCCACGGAACAGCCGAGAGACTTGGACACCTGAACATGGGCAAGAACGTCGTCGTACTCGACTACGGGTCGGGCAACCTCCGCTCGGCCCAGCGCGCCGTCGAGCGCACCGGCGCGACCGTCACCGTCACGTCGGACTTCCAGGCCGCGATGGACGCGGACGGCCTGCTCGTCCCCGGCGTCGGGGCCTTCGAGGCCTGCATGCGCGGGCTGAAGGCCGTCCGCGGGGACTGGATCATCGGCCGCCGGCTCGCCGGCGGCCGCCCGGTCATGGGCATCTGCGTCGGCATGCAGATCCTCTTCGAGAAGGGCGTCGAGCACGGCGTGGAGACGGCCGGCTGCGACGAGTGGCCGGGCAGCGTCGAGCCGCTGGAGGCGCCGGTCGTCCCGCACATGGGCTGGAACACCGTGGACGCCCCCGCGCAGAGCCGGATGTTCGCCGGCCTCGACGCCGACACCCGCTTCTACTTCGTGCACTCCTACGGGGTGCGCCACTGGGAGCTGGAGGTGCACAGCGCGCGGATCAACGCCCCGCTGGTCACCTGGGCCACGCACGGGCAGCCGTTCGTCGCGGCCGTCGAGAACGGCCCGCTCTGGGCCACCCAGTTCCACCCCGAGAAGTCCGGCGACGCCGGCGCCGCCCTGCTGACCAACTGGGTCAACACCCTCTGACGATCTGAGAGTTGTCACCATCATGAGCCGCCTCGAACTGCTCCCCGCCGTCGACGTCCGGGACGGCCAGGCCGTCCGCCTGGTCAAGGGCGCCTCCGGCACCGAGACCTCCTTCGGCGAGCCGCTCGCCGCCGCCCTCGCCTGGCAGAACGCCGGCGCCGAGTGGCTCCACCTGGTCGACCTGGACGCCGCGTTCGGCACCGGCAGCAACCGCGACCTGCTCCGCGAGGTCACCGCCGCGCTGGACATCAAGGTCGAGCTGTCCGGCGGCATCCGCGACGACGAGTCGCTGGCCGCGGCCCTCGCCACCGGCTGCACCCGGGTCAACCTCGGCACCGCGGCCCTGGAGAGCCCCGAGTGGGTCGCCAAGGTCATCGCCGAGCACGGTGACAAGATCGCCGTCGGCCTGGACGTGGTCGGCACCACCCTGCGCGGCCGCGGCTGGACCCGCGACGGCGGCCAGCTCTTCGACGTGCTGGCCCGTCTCGACGCCGAGGGCTGCGCCCGTTACGTCGTCACCGACGTCAACCGGGACGGCACCCTGACCGGCCCCAACCTGCAGCTGCTGCGCGACGTCTGCGCCGCCACCGACAAGCCGGTGGTCGCCTCCGGCGGCGTCTCCTCGCTGGACGACCTGCGCGCCATCGCGACTCTCGTCGGCGAGGGTGTCGAGGGTGCCATCGTGGGCAAGGCACTCTACGAGCAGAAGTTCACCCTCGAAGAGGCCCTGGAGGCGGTTTCAGGATGACGGAACGTCAGATCGTGCGCGGTCGGGTGGCCGGATTCTCCCCCTGGGAGGACGATTTCGGCTACTCGCGAGCGGTCGCCGCGGGAGACCACGTGCACGTGTCCGGCTCCACCGCCTGGGTGGACGGGAAGATCGAGCACGAGGGCGACCCGTACCTGCAGACCCTCGCCGCGTTCGGCGTCGGCCTCAAGGCCCTGGCCGCGTACGGTCTGACGACGGACGACGTGGTCCGTACCCGGATGTACATCACCCACGCCCGCGACGCCGACGAGGTGGGCCGCGCCCATCGCACCCTCTTCGACGTCGTCCGCCCGGCGGCCACCATGGTGGTGGTCGACGGCCTGATCGACTCCCGGATGATGGTCGAGGTCGAACTCGACGCCTACCGCGCCGGGCTCGCACGCACTCTGGAAGGCAAACAGCCGTGACCCTCGCCGTACGTGTCATCCCCTGCCTGGACGTCGACGCCGGCCGGGTGGTGAAGGGCGTCAACTTCCAGAACCTGCGCGACGCCGGCGACCCGGTCGAGATGGCCAAGCTCTACGACGCCGAGGGTGCCGACGAACTGACCTTCCTCGACATCACCGCCTCCTCCGGCGACCGCGAGACCACCTACGACGTGGTCCGCCGCACCGCCGAGCAGGTCTTCATCCCGCTCACCGTCGGCGGCGGCATCCGGGCGGTCGACGACGTCGACAAGCTGCTGCGGGCCGGCGCCGACAAGGTGGGGGTCAACACCGCGGCGATCGCCCGCCCGGAGCTGGTCCGGGAGATCGCGCAGCGCTTCGGCCGCCAGGTACTGGTGCTCTCCGTGGACGCCCGGCGCTGCCCGGAGGGTACCGAGACCGCCTCGGGCTTCGAGGTCACGACCCACGGCGGGCGCCGCGGCACCGGCCTGGACGCCGTCGAGTGGGCGGGCCGCGCGGCGGAGCTGGGCGCGGGCGAGATCCTGCTCAACTCCATGGACGCGGACGGCACCAAGGACGGCTACGACCTGGAGCTGATCCGGGCCGTCCGCAAGAGCGTCGCCGTCCCGGTCATCGCCTCCGGCGGCGCCGGCAAGCTCGCCGACTTCGCCCCCGCCGTGGAGGCCGGCGCCGACGCCGTGCTGGCCGCCAGCGTCTTCCACTTCGGGGACCTGCGGATCGGCGAGGTCAAGGAGGCGCTGCGGGAGGCCGGGCACCCGGTCCGCTGACCCGCTGCGGCCCGAACCCCCGCCCGCTGGTCCCCCGGCCGTGCCGTCCACGCCCGCAGGCGCGGACGGCACGGGCGGCCGCGCTCAGGACTCCTGTCGCGGCTCACCCTTGATCAGCGCGAACGGCGCGCCGAACGGATCCGCCAGCCAGGCGATCCGGCCGACCTCCGGGACGTCCTCGGCGGGCATCAGCACCCTGCCGCCGGCCGCCTCGGCGCGCCGGACCAGCTCGTCCACCTGCTCGGTGGCGAAGTACGGCGTCCAGGACGGCGGTTGGCCCTCGCCCATGACCGGCGCGACGCCGCCGAAGCTGGTGGCCCGCTGGTCGCCGTCGGCGGTGGAGAGCACCAGGTAGGTCATCCCCGGGGCCGGGAACTTCTCCGAGCGCCAGCCGAACACCGCCCGGTAGAAGCCGAAGCCGGCCTCCTGGTCGGTGGTGTGCAGCTCGGTCCAGACCAGCGCGTTGTCGGTGGACACCGCGTCCAGGCCGACGGTCGTACCGGCCTGCCAGATCGCGAACTGCGCGCCCTGCGGGTCGGTGAGCTGGGCCATCCGCCCGGCGTCCATCACGTCGAACGGCGCGGCCCGGACGGCGCCGCCGGCCTGCTCGACGGCCCGGGTGGTGGCGTCCGCGTCCGGGGTCTTGAAGTACGTCGTCCAGGCGGACTTCGCGCCCTCCTCGGTGAGCGGTCCGATCGCGCCCACGGTCTTGCCGTCGGCCTGGAGGAAGCCGTAGCCACCCGCCTCCGGGCCGAGCTCCTGGAACGTCCAGCCGAACACCGCGCCGTAGAAGGTGGCGGCGGCCGCCGGATCCGGGCTGCCGAGGTCGATCCAGCAGGGCGAGCCGGTGGGAAAGTCGGTGGTGAGCATGAGGTGGTGCTCCTTCGACGGGAAAGACGGCCGGGCGGCTTTCCGAGGGCGCGTCCGCGCCTCTTCCCGGCCCGTTGCGAGTCTGCACCCCACCACCGACATCCGCAGCCGGGGCGGCCGCGGGCCGGATCCCGCGGCCGTTGCCGCCGTCACCACTCCCGCCGTCGCTCCCGCCGCCGTCCCTACGGGTGGACCGGCGGCAGCGGGAGCACGTGGTGCAAGGCGGCGACGGCGTCCGGCGGGCCCTCCACCGACAGCTCGGTGCGGGCGCCCCGCCCGTGGACGAACAGCAGCAGCTCGCCCGGCTCGCCGGTGATCCGCACCGTCGGCGCCCCGGCGGGGCCGACCGTCAGGCTCTGCCCGTCCGGGCGGCGCAGCTCCAGCCGGGCGGGGGAGCGCCGGCCCGCCTCCAGCCGGGCGATCAGCGGCAGACGGCGCCAGAGCGCCTCGGCCCGCCCGGGTGGCACCGGCTGAGCCCGCCACGATTCGCCCGCCCGGAGGACGTCCTCGGCATGCACGAAGTACTCCACGGTGTTCGCCGCCTCGTCGGCCCCGGGCAGGGCGAACGGCGAGAGCAGCGGCGGCCCGGAGCGGAACGACCGCAGCAGCTCCTCGTACGGGCGCTCGGCGTATCCGGCCTGCACCCGCTGGGTCCAGCCGGCCAGGGCGCCGACCCGGATGCCGGCCGCGGCGTCCGGGCGGTGCTCACGCAGCACCAGGTGGGCGGCGAGGTCCCGGGTGGTCCATCCGGTGCAGAGGGTGGGTGCGTCCGGTCCGGCGGCGGCGAGGAGTTCGGCCAGCCGGTGGCGCTCGGCGAGGGCATGGTTCGACATGCGGGACAGCCTAGGGGCCGGACCGGCCGACGGGGCCCGACCCGTCCAGGGGCCGGGTGGTCAGCGCAGGTGTCCGGAGAGTCGGACGCCGCCCGGGCGGTTGCTCGCCGTCAGGGTGCAGGTGAAGTCCCGCCAACCCTGCTGGTAGTAGGTCACCGACGGGCCGAACGGGTAGCCGTAGTACGGGCCGCCGCCGCCCTGACGGGCCTCGGCCGCGGCCTGCGCCGCCTGGCAGCCCTCCCGCATCGCCTTGCTGATCTGGCTGTCGCCGGTCAGCCCCTCAGGGAGCAGCAGGTCGGCGATCGCCTCGCCGTCGTGCTCGGCCTCGCAGGGGCGCACCTCCGGCTTGGTCACCGCCTTGTTCAGCTGCGGGTGGTCGAAGCAGGAGCCCACCGGGAAGAAGGTGTACGGCACCACCCTGCTCGGCGTCGGGGACGGCGTGGGTGTCGGGGTGGGCGTGGGTGTCGGGGCGCTCCTGGTGGGAGCGGGCGGCGGCGGCAGCGCGGCGGGCTTCTTCTCCGGCCAGAGCAGCACGGTGGCCACCACCGCGAGCAGCACGGCCAGCACGGCCGAGACGGCGAGGACCAGGCCCCGCGACGGACGGGAGGCGGCTTCGGGCGGCTGCTCGGAGGTCATGGCCACGAGAATGGCCCACTCCGGGGCCCGACGGCAGCCGGTTGGCACAACTCGTACGAGCAGACCGGTTCGGGCGGAGGGGCGGTGGGGCGCTGGGGGTGGGGCGGTGGAGGCGGGCCGGGCGCGGGGCCGGCTTACGGGCGTCGGTTAGGCTCGCCCCGGCACGACACGATCCCAGGAGTTTCGGATGCGCGTCGGAATCACCGGTCACCGGGGCCTGTCGGGTGGCATCACCGAGATGCTGGTCCGCGGGGACCTCTGGAAGCTGGTCACCACCTTCGGCTCCTACGAGCTGGTCGGCGTCACCTGCGCCGACGAGGGCCCGGAGAGCTGGTTCGCCCGGTCCGTCCTGGACCACGGCGGAAAGCTGGAGGTCATCGTCCCCACCGGGGCGCCGCTGGTGGGCCGCGCCGACGACCGGCACCGGGGCACCCGGCTGCGGCTGATGAACGAGGCCAGCGCCGTCCACCGGCTCGCCGCCGTCGAGCACGGCGGACTCGGTGACGACACCGGGCTCGCCCTGGTCGGCATGGTCGACGAGGTGATCGCGGTCTGGGACGGCGAGCCCGGCAGCGAGCCGGCCCGGGTCGCCGAACTGGCCCGGCGGGCCGGACTGTTCG
This sequence comes from Kitasatospora sp. NPDC050463, assembly GCF_040655255.1. Taxonomy (NCBI): domain Bacteria; kingdom Bacillati; phylum Actinomycetota; class Actinomycetes; order Kitasatosporales; family Streptomycetaceae; genus Kitasatospora; species Kitasatospora sp. NPDC050463. The sequence continues at coordinate 98,016 of NZ_JBFAJO010000021.1, read as the reverse complement.
TCCACCGGATCTGGCCACAGGGCTGCGAGCGGGGATGACGGGCACCGGCGGGCCGGTCCGGTGCGGGGCCGCGATCCGGACGGCGGCTCGGCGGCCGGGGCGGGCTGACACAATGGCCCCATGTCCACCACACCCGCCGTCCCCGGCTCCACCGCCCTGGCTCCCGAGATCGCCGCGCGGCTGAAGCGCACCGACGACGGCCTGCTCCCGGCCGTCGCGCAGCAGTACGACACCGGCGAGGTGCTGATGCTGGGCTGGATGGACGACGAGGCGCTGCACCGCACCCTCACCACCGGTCGCTGCACCTACTGGAGCCGCAGCCGCCGGGAGTACTGGGTCAAGGGCGACACCTCGGGCCACGTCCAGCGGGTCGTCTCGGTCGCGCTGGACTGCGACGGCGACACCCTGCTCGTCAAGGTCGACCAGAGCGGCGCCGCCTGCCACACCGGCGACCGCACCTGCTTCGACGCCGACGTGCTCCCGCTCGCCTGACCCCCACAGCTCACCACGACCAGAAGGTGCCGCTCGCCATGGACCTCGAAGCCTTCCGCAAGCTCGCCGTCGACACCCGGGTCATCCCCGTCACCCGCAGGCTCCTCGCGGACGGTCTCACCCCGATCGGCCTCTACCGCAGCCTCGCCGACGAGCGCCCCGGCACCTTCCTGCTGGAGTCCGCGGAACAGGGCCGCAGCTGGTCCCGCTACTCGTTCGTGGGCGTGCGCAGCGCCGCCACCCTGACCGCCGACCCCGACGGCAACGCCCGCTGGCTCGGGGCGCCGCCGGTCGGCATCCCCACCACCGGCGACCCGCTCCAGGTGCTGCGCGCCGCGCTGGAGGCGCTGCACACCCCGCGCCGCACCGACGACGGCCTGCCCCCGCTGACCGGCGGCCTGGTCGGTTACCTCGGCTACGACATCGTCCGCCGGCTGGAGAAGCTGCCCGACCTCAATCCGGACGACCTGCGCCTGCCCGAGCTGACCATGCTGCTCGCCACCGACCTCGCCGTGCTCGACCACGCCGACGGCACGGTGCTGCTGATCGCCAACGCGGTCAACCACAACGACCTCGCCAGCGGCGTCGACGAGGCGTACGCGGACGCGGTGGCCCGCCTCGACGCGATGGAGGCCGACCTCCTCAAGCCGGTCGACCCGGGCCTCGCCACCTTCACCCCGGCCGGTCCCGGAGAGGTCCGCTCGCCGTTCGGCGGGGAGCCGTACCGGGCGGCCGTGGAGGACATCAAGGAGCGGATCCGGGCCGGCGAGGCCTTTCAGGTGGTGCCCTCGCAGCGGTTCGAGGCGCCTTGCCCGGCCTCCGCGCTGGACGTCTACCGGGTGCTGCGCACCACCAACCCGAGCCCGTACATGTACCTGTTCCGCTTCCCCGGCCCGGACGGCGCCGCCGAGGGCGGCTTCGACGTGGTCGGCTCCAGCCCGGAGGCCCTGGTGAAGGTCACCGAGGGCGAGGCGATGCTGCACCCGATCGCCGGCACCCGGCACCGCGGTGCCACTCCGCACGAGGACGCCGAGCTGGCCGCCGAGCTGCTCGCCGACCCCAAGGAGCGGGCCGAGCACCTGATGCTGGTCGACCTGGGCCGCAACGACCTCGGGCGGGTCTGTGAGCCGGGCAGCGTCGAGGTGGTCGACTTCATGCAGATCGAGCGGTACAGCCACGTCATGCACATCGTCTCGACGGTCACCGGCAGGGTGGCGCCCGGCCGGAGCGCGTTCGACGTGCTGACCGCCTGCTTCCCGGCCGGGACCCTCTCCGGCGCGCCGAAGCCTCGTGCGATGCGCATCATCGAGGAGTTGGAGCCCACCCGCCGGGGTCTGTACGGCGGCTGCGTCGGGTACCTGGACTTCGCCGGGGACTCCGACACCGCGATCGCCATCCGGACCGCCGTGCTGCGCGACGGCACCGCCTACGTCCAGGCGGGTGCGGGTGTGGTCGCCGACTCGGACCCGCACGGCGAGGACACCGAGTGCCGCAACAAGGCCGCCGCCGTCCTGCGCGCCGTGGCCACCGCCAACACCCTGCGCACGCCGACGCTCTAGGGGCTGGGAGGCCACGATGCCGGACGAGCAGCAGTCCACCGGGTCGGCCTGGGACGTCCTGGCGGGCGTGCGGTTCCCGCCCGGTTACCGGGTGGAGATCACCGCCGGGAAGGTCACCATGACGCCGCGCACGGCCGCGTCGGCGGCGATCGTGCGGGCGGTCGCCGCGCAGGCCGGGGAGCAGTCGGCCGGGCACGGCACGGTGCTCGCGGAGGCCGTCGTGGACTTCCCGTCCGCGCGGTACGGCTACGCGCCGGACGTGGCCCTGGTCGCCCCGGGTGCGCGGCCCGGCGCCCGGGGCCGGTTCGGCTGGCGCGACCTGGAGGCGGTGCTGGAGGCCGTCCCGCGCTCCCAGCAGGACGACGACTTCGTCCGGAAGCACCGCTTCTACGCGGAGTGCGGTATCCCGCTGTACGTGCTGGTGGACCCGGCGGAGGCGGTCTGCACGGTGTACAGCGCGCCGCAGCCGGCCGGGACGTACCGGGAGGCGGAGCGGGTGCCGTTCGGCAACGACGTCTTCCTGCCGCTGGCGGAGCGGACCCTGGTGCTGCGGACCGACGACTTCCCGGTCGAGTCGCCGACCCCGGGTGCGGAGCCGGGCGGCGGCCGGGGGATAGTGGACGGGTGAGCGTTCCTACCCAGCCCCGTGCCGAAGCCGTACCCGCCGCCCCCGCCAAGGCCGGGCGGCGGACGTTCGGCCTGATGCTGCTGTCGACCCTGCTGGGCGCGGTGCTGGTGCTGACCGCCGTCGGCCGGGTCTGGGCCGACGGCCGGGTGGCCGACTCGGCCGCCGGGACGCTGGAGGTGTCCGTCACCGGCAGCCGGATCTCCGAACTGCCCGGCGGGCTGGCGCTGGTGGCGCTGGCGGCGGCGCTGGCGGTGTTCGCGGTGCGCGGCGTCGGGCGGATCGTGGTCGGCGGGCTCACCCTGTTGGCCGGACTCGGGGCCGCCGCGACCGCGGCCGCGGGGGCGGGCGACAGCGCCGCGCTGGACAGCGAGGCGGCCCGCAAGCTCGCGCTCTCCGGCACCACCGCCACGGAGATCGGCCACAGTGGCTGGCCCTGGGTGGCGATGGTCGGCGGGCTGCTGCTGGCCGTGGCCGGGCTGCTCGTGGTCCGGTACGGGCGGGGCTGGCCGGCGATGGGCAGCCGCTACGACGCGCCCACCCGGACGGCGCCGGCGAAGGCCGCCGAGACGCCGGCGGACCTCTGGAAGGCGCTGGACCGCGGCGAGGACCCGACCGCGGTCTGATCCGGGCCGATCGCGCGGCCGTGCGGCCCGACGGCCGGTGTGACCGGATAGACGAGCACCCCCTTTGGGACGGCGGTGTGTGGCCCGGCACAATGGAACACGTCAACCCGCCAGGGGCCCGCCGGGGCCCGGCCGGGCCCCGGAGAACCAAGGAGCACCGCAGATGTCGGCAGCAGCACACGGCCACAACCCCGCCGCCTGGACCGGCGTGACCATCTCCTTCGTCGGTTTCGCGATCGCGGGCGTGGCGATGATCCTCCCGTCGGTGCCCCTGGTCTGGGCCGGCCTGGCGGTCGTCGTGATCGGTGGCGTGGTCGGCAAGGCCATGTCGATGGCCGGCATGGGCAAGCAGCCCAGCCCGCACGTCGAGACCCGCGAGGACCGCGCCGCGGCCGCCGCCGTCACCGCCTGACGCGCTCCGTCGCACCAGCGAACGGCGGGCGCAGGCCCGCCGTTTCGTCACTCCGGCCGCATCGCTCCGCCGCTGCGGCCGTTTCGTTTCACCCGCCGGGCGCGCCGGACCGGCACAATCGGGGGCGTGAACGCCGCTCCCACCGTTTCCGCCCGGCCCCCCGTCCTGCGCCGGCTCGGTCCGCCGCTGGCCGCCCTGGCCGCGGCGACCGCCCCCACCCTGTACCTCGCGGTGGTGGATCCGAACGCCCCCGGCCACTACCCGGCCTGCCCGTTCCTGACGGCCACCGGCTGGTGGTGCCCGGGCTGCGGCGGCCTGCGTTGCGTCCACGCGCTCACCCACGGCGACTTCAGCGGCGCGCTGCACGACAACGCGCCCGCGGTGCTGCTCTTCGTGGTGCTGGCGGTGCTCTGGGCGCGCTGGGTATGGGCCGCGGTGACCGGCGGCCCGGTGCCCCGGCTCGCGCTCGGCGCCCGCCGCTGGGCGTTGATCGGACTGCTGTTCCTGGTGTTCACGGTGGTGCGCAACCTACCCGTCGGCGCGGGCCTGGCGCCGCCCCTGATCTGAGTTACCGGGCGGTGTGGGCGCGGTGAAGCCGCAGTTGGGAGGCGTACCGGGGGGCGTCCGTACCGCGAGACGCGCGCCGGGTGGATGCGCCTAGCGCTCCCCGGTGCCGATACCATCGAAGGGCCGGCGGGCCCACTGGCCGTCCGGCTCCTCGCTAGCAGAACTAGCAGAAACGATGGGGGCGCTCGCGTGAGTGTGCTCGACACGATCATCGAAGGGGTCCGCGAGGACCTCGCCGAGCGGCAGGCCCGGGTCTCCCTGGACCAGCTCAAGGAGCTCGCCGCCAAGGCCCCCGACGCCAAGGACGGCGTCGCCGCCCTCAAGGGCGACGGTGTGCGGGTGATCTGCGAGGTCAAGCGCTCCAGCCCGTCCAAGGGCGCACTGGCCGCGATCGCCGATCCGGCCGCCCTGGCGACCGACTACGCGGCCGGCGGTGCCGCCGCGATCAGCGTGCTGACCGAGCAGCGCCGCTTCGGCGGTTCGCTCGCCGACCTGGACGCCGTCCGCGCCGCGGTGGACACCCCGCTGCTGCGCAAGGACTTCATCGTCACCGCCTACCAGCTGTGGGAGGCCCGCGCGCACGGTGCCGACCTCGCGCTGCTGATCGTCGCCGCCCTCGACCAGCCGGCCCTGGTGTCGCTGATCGAGCGTGCCGAGTCGATCGGCCTCACCCCGCTGGTCGAGGTGCACGACGAGGAGGAGATCGCCCGCGCGGTGGACGCCGGAGCGAAGATCATCGGTGTCAACGCCCGCAACCTCAGGACCCTTGAGGTGGACCGCAACACCTTCGGCAACATCGTCCACGCGATCCCGGACGGTGTCGTCAAGATCGCCGAGTCCGGGGTGCGCGGCCCGCTGGACGTCATCTCCTACGCCAACCTCGGTGCCGACGCGGTGCTGGTCGGCGAGTCCCTGGTGACCGGCCGGGACCCGCGCGCCGCGGTGGCCGACCTGGTCGCGGCCGGCGCCCACCCCGCGCTGCGACACAAGGACTGACCCCGCCGCCATGAAGCTCGCCTCCCGTCTCGCTCCCGGCTGCCGCCCGCGCGGTTGCCGCGCGCCCGCACGCCGGGTGCTGGGCAGGCGGGTGCGCTACGTCATCGGCTGCGAGCCCGGGCAGGTGCAGGGCCGGCGATGGCGCGGGACGCACGGCTGAAGAGCCGTTCCGACGTCACTGCCGTCATCTGCACGAAGGAATCCACCATGTCCGAGAAGGACTACCTGCCCGGCGCCGAGGTGCCGGACGCCCGCGGCTATTTCGGCGCCTACGGGGGCCGCTTCATCCCGGAGGCGCTGGTCGCCGCCGTCGAGCAGGTCGCCGAGGAGTACGAGAAGGCCAAGTCCGACCCGGCCTTCGCGGCCGAGCTGGACGGGCTGCTCAAGGACTACACCGGCCGCCCCAGCCCGCTGACCGATGTGCACCGCTTCTCCGCCGAGGCGGGCGGCGCGCGCATCCTGCTCAAGCGCGAGGACCTGAACCACACCGGCTCGCACAAGATCAACAACGTGCTGGGCCAGGCCCTGCTGACCCGGCGGATGGGCAAGACCCGGATCATCGCGGAGACCGGCGCCGGCCAGCACGGCGTGGCCACCGCCACCGCCTGCGCGCTGTTCGGCTTCGACTGCACCATCTACATGGGCGAGGTCGACACCCGGCGCCAGGCGCTGAACGTGGCCCGGATGCGGATGCTCGGCGCCGAGGTGGTGGCCGTCAAGTCCGGCAGCCGCACCCTCAAGGACGCCATCAACGAGGCGTTCCGCGACTGGGTCGCCAACGTGGACTCCACCCACTACCTGTTCGGCACCGTGGCCGGCCCGCACCCGTTCCCGATGATGGTCCGCGACTTCCACCGGGTCATCGGCATCGAGGCCCGCCAGCAGGTCCTGGACCGGACCGGGCGGCTGCCGGACGCCGTCGTCGCCTGCGTGGGCGGCGGCTCCAACGCGATGGGCATCTTCCACGAGTTCATCCCGGACGCCGGGGTGCGCCTGATCGGCTGCGAGGCGGCCGGCGAGGGCGCCGAGACCCCGAAGCACGCCGCCACCCTCACCAAGGGCGACCCGGGCGTGCTGCACGGCTCGCGCACCTACGTCCTGCAGGACGAGGACGGCCAGACCATCGAGTCGCACTCCATCTCGGCCGGGCTGGACTACCCGGGCGTCGGCCCGGAGCACGCCTGGCTGAAGGACACCGGCCGGGCCGAGTACCGCCCGGTCACCGACGACGCCGCCATGCAGGCGCTGCGACTGCTGTCCCGCACCGAGGGCATCATCCCGGCTATCGAGAGCGCCCACGCGCTGGCCGGCGCCCTGGAGCTGGGCCGCGAACTCGGGCCCGAGGCCACCATCCTGGTCTCGCTCTCCGGGCGCGGCGACAAGGACATGCACACCGCGGCCGAGTACTTCGGCCTGTACGACGACGCCGGCGGCAACGCGGCCGGGGACAACGGCGCGGGCGACGGCGCCGGCAACGGGGGTAAGTGACCATGGCTTCGAAGCTCAGTGACGTCCTGGCCGCGGCCAAGGCGGAGGACCGCGCCGCGCTGATCGGCTACCTGCCGGCCGGCTTCCCGAGCGTGGACGGCGGCGTGCGCGCGATCAACGCGCTGATCGAGGGCGGCTGCGACATCGTCGAGGTCGGCCTGCCGCACTCCGACCCGGTCCTGGACGGCCCGACCATCCAGACCGCCGACGACATCGCGCTACGGGGCGGCGTGAAGATCAAGGACGTGCTGCGCACCGTCCAGGAGGTGGCCGCCGCGCACCCCGGGGCGGCCGTGCTGGTGATGACCTACTGGAACCCGGTCGAGCGCTACGGCACCGCACGCTTCGCCGCCGACCTGGCCGCCGCCGGCGGCGCCGGCTGCATCCTGCCGGACCTGCCGGTCGAGGAGTCCGAGGAGTGGCGCAAGGCGGCGGGCGAGCACGGTCTCGACACCGTCTTCGTGGTCGCTCCCAGCAGCAAGGACAAGCGCCTCGCCGAGGTCACCGCGGCGGGCTCCGGCTTCGTCTACGCGGCCGCCGTGATGGGTGTGACCGGCACCCGGGCCAAGGTCGGCAACCTCGCCGAGGACCTGGTCGCCCGGACCAGGGCCGCCACCGACCTGCCGGTCTGCGTCGGCCTCGGCGTCTCGACCGCGGCCCAGGCCGCCGAGGTGGCCGGCTTCGCCGACGGCGTGATCGTCGGCTCGGCCTTCGTCCAGCGGATCCTGGACGCCGACGGGGACGAGCCCGCCGCGCTGGCGGCCGTGCGCACCCTGGCCGGCGAGCTGGCCCAGGGGGTCCGTCGCCGGTAGGTCCTGCTCCCCGGGAACGCCGACGGCCCGTCGCCCCTCCGGTGGGGTGGCGGGCCGTCGGCGTTCCCGGGGGACGGGACCCGAACGAGTGAACAGTGGGGCTCCGACGCATCAGGTGGGGTTGACCGGCGTTGAGTGGAGGGACGAGTGCACGAACCACGTGTACGGGCGTGGAGCGAACGGAAGGGGTCCGCCGGTGCCGGGTCTGCAGCGAGCCGTCCTGCTGCGGGCGGCGGCGGCCGTGCTGGCGCTGACCGCGGCCGTCGGGGCGGACACCGCGATCGGACAGGCGCTGGCCAGGCGGGGCGCGGAGCGGGCCGAGCGGGACGCGTACGTCTGCGCCGAGGCGGCCCGGGTGGACGCGGTGGCGCGGGCGACGCGCTCGGGGCCCGGTGGCCGGCCGGACCTCCACGACCCGGGGCGCCCGCCGGGCTGCGACCCGAACGGGCACTAGAACATATTCGGGCAGACCGCCATTAGATGTCACCCGTCCGGCTTAATTCCTGAATATGGAGGAACCGTCCTTCATCCCTTACGGTTCATCAGGAAGTGAACGTGTTTCCCGAGGGGGGTTTCCCGATGGCCGGCCCGGCAGCGCACCTCAGCGAGACCGAGCCGGTGGCCCGGCGCCCGTGGCCGGCCTGGACGGAATGGATCGGTACCGCCGCCCGGCTGGGTCTCGCCGTGGTCTGGGGCTGGGCCGGCCTGGCCAAGATCGCCGACCCGGCCGAGGCGGCCCAGGCGGTGCGCGCGTACGAGATCCTGCCCGAATCGCTGGTCAAGCCGGTCGGTTACGCCCTGCCCTTCCTGGAGCTGGCGCTCGCGCTGCTGCTGCTGATCGGTCTCGGCGTCCGGCTGGTCGCGGGCGTCTCGGCGCTGCTGCTGCTCGCCTTCATCGCCGGGATCGCCTCGGCCTGGGCGCGCGGCATCTCGATCGACTGCGGCTGCTTCGGCGGCGGCGGGGCGGTGGACTCCTCGCAGACCGAGTACCTGCAGGAGATCCTGCGCGACACCGGGTTCCTGGTCCTGGCCGGCTGGCTGATCTGGCGCCCCCGCACCAAGTTCTCGGTGGACGGCTGGCTGGCGGCCTGAGCGGCCGCCACCACCCACCCCCACACCCCTTTTCCCGATGGTGGATGTCAAGGCAATGAGCGAGAAGAACCGAGAAGGCAAGCGCACCGCCCGCGAGCGGATGCAGGCGGAGCGGGCGGCCGACGAGGCGCGCGGCCGGCGTAAGAAGAAGCTGGTGATCGGCGGTGTGGTGCTGGCGGTGATCGCCGTCGCCGTGGTCACCGGTGTCGTGGTGCAGAACGAGCGCTCCAAGCCGGAGACCCCGACCGCCGCGCCGGCCGGCACGATCGGGGACAAGAACCTGGTCGTCCCGGTCGGCGCGGCCGACGCCCCGTCCGTCCTCACCGTCTACGAGGACCCGCGCTGCCCCGCCTGCGGCACCTTCGAGCGAGAATTCGCCTCGACCATCGACCAGTTGGAAGACGCGGGCAAGATCTACAGCAACTACCACGTCGTCTCGTTCATCGACCGGGCCGTACCCGGCAAGGGCTCCAAGTACGGTGCCAACGCGCTGGGCTGCGCCCAGCAGGCCGGGCACTTCCGCGACTACCACGACGTGCTCTACCGCAACCAGCCGGACGAGACCAACGACGCCTTCGGCGACAAGGCCACCCTGATCAACCTGGCCAAGCAGGTCCCCGGCCTGGCGACGCCCGCCTTCGAGGCCTGCGTCAACGACAACACCTTCGGCGGCTGGGTGTCCGCGGTGCAGCAGGACTTCGACAAGTCCGGCTACAAGTCGACGCCGACGGTGCTGCTCAACGGCCAGCCGATCTACCCGAAGAACGGCACCGAGGAGATCACCCTGCAGAACCTGGTGAAGTGGGTGGACGCCGCCAACCAGGGCAAGAAGCTGGGAACACCGGGCTCGCACGGGCAGTCCCCGGCGCCGAGCGGCACCGCCTCGGAGAGCAACAACCCGTCACCGAACGCCGGCTGAGGCGGGCGCCGGCCGGTCGGCCGCCGCCCCTCCCCGTCCGGAGCGGGCGGCGGCGCGGTCGGCGCCCGGCCGGCCGTCGGCCGGGCCTGCCCCTGTTGTTCGGGATCTGTGACCCGCGGGGTGCCCGGGGCGGGCCGCCGACCCTGTAGCGTCGGAGCTGCCATGGATATCGCCTACATTCCCAGCCCGTCGCGGGGCGTCCTCTACCTCGGACCGATCCCGCTGCGCGCCTACGCCTTCTGCATCATCCTCGGTGTCGTCGTCGCCGTCTGGCTCGGCAGCAAGCGCTGGGTCGCCCGGGGGGGTGGCAAGCACACGGTCGGCGACATCGCCGTCTGGGCTGTCCCGTTCGGCCTGGTCGGCGGCCGGCTCTACCACGTGATCACCGACAACCAGCTCTACTTCGGCGAGGGGAAGAACCCCTGGAACGCCTTCAAGATCTGGGAGGGCGGCCTCGGGATCTGGGGCGCGATCGCGTTCGGTGCGGTCGGCGCCTGGATCGGCGCCCGCCGCCGGGGCGTGCCGCTGCCCGCGTACGCCGACGCGATCGCGCCGGGCATCGCGCTGGCCCAGGCGCTCGGCCGCTGGGGCAACTGGTTCAACCAGGAGCTGTACGGCCGGGAGACCGCGCTGCCGTGGGGCCTGGAGATCGACAAGACGCTGCCGAACGGCGAGGTGGTCACGGGGATCTACCACCCGACCTTCCTCTACGAGTCGCTCTGGTGCGTGGGCGTCGCGGCGCTGGTGATCTGGGCGGACCGCCGGTTCACCCTCGGTCACGGCCGGGTCTTCGCGCTGTACGTGGCCGCGTACACCGTTGGCCGGTTCTGGACCGAGTGGCTGCGGATCGACGACGCGCACGTGATCCTGGGTCTGCGGCTCAACGACTGGGTGGCGATCGCGGTGTTCCTCGCCGCCGTCGTCTCCTTCGTGATCGTCGGGAAGAAGCGGCCCGGCCGGGAGGACCCGGCGAGCATCGACCCGACCGCGACCGGCTCCTCCGACGACCCCGAGACCGCGGACTCCGCGAAGGACCCCTCGGGCCGGAGCGCTGCGGCGTCTCGCCCCTCGGGCAAAAAGGTGGACGCCGAACCGTCCGAGACCGTCGCGGAAAGCGCCGACAAGGACGCCAAGAACCTCACCTGACCAGCGATTTCCGTTGCCACCGGCCGCTCTCCCGACGTTCCCGGAGAGCGGCCGGTGGTGTGTTCGGACAGCCTTACTTTGCTGGAAGTCCGCAGGCCGGGAGGGATACGTTCGATTGGTCGGACGATCGGACGGAGGCCCGAGACCGTGAGCGTGACCACCCTTGAACCCGAGGCCGGACACCACCCCCGCGTGCCCGCTGCCGGGCACCACCGCGATGTGAACGGCGGCTGGCTGCGGCCGGCGGTGTTCGGCGCGATGGACGGGCTGGTCTCCAACGTCGCGCTGATGACCGGTGTGGTCGGCGGTGCGGTCTCCAACAGCACGGTGGTGCTCACCGGCCTCGCCGGTCTGGCGGCCGGCGCCTGCTCGATGGCGGCGGGGGAGTACACCTCGGTGGCCTCGCAGCGCGAGCTGGTCCAGGCGGAGATCGAGGTCGAGCGACTGGAGCTGCGCCGCAACCCGCAGGGCGAGCTGGCCGAGCTGGCCCAGCTGTACGCCTCGCGCGGGGTCGATCCGGCGCTGGCGCACGAGGTGGCCCGCCAGCTCTCGGCGGATCCGGACCGGACGCTGGAGGTCCACGCGCGGGAGGAGCTGGGGGTGGACCCCAACGACCTGCCCTCGCCGTGGGTCGCGGCCGGCTCCTCGTTCGTCTGCTTCGCCGTCGGCGCGCTGCTCCCGCTGCTGCCGTACCTGCTGGGCGCGACCTCGCTGCTGCCGGCGCTGCTGCTCTCGATGGCCGGGCTCTTCCTCTGCGGCGCGGTGGTCGCCCGGGTGACGGCGCGCACCTGGTGGTACAGCGGACTGCGGCAGCTGGTGCTGGGCGGGGCGGCGGCCGCGGTGACGTACCTGCTGGGCGTGCTCATCGGCGGACACGTCGGCTGATCCCGGGCGGCCGGGCGGCCGGGCGGGGTCGGCGGCCGGGTCTGCGGTGACCCGGCGTGACGGCCCGGACCCGCGCGGCGGGCTTTCGTGGATTGCTACAGCAGGCTGCATGGTTATGCTGTGCAGCGCGTGACGTTCCGCACATGGGCCCGGCAGCCCGGTCGTCCTAGTATCGGCCGCAGGCCCGCCCGGTCCGAGGATTTCCCCGGTCCGATCGGCCCCGGGGGATCGAATCGCAGGCACGCTCGTGGCGATCTTGTCGACGGGGGATTTCGGTCCCGTTTCGGCCCCCCGCGGCACGGGCACACTGGAGGGAGCGCGCAGTCGGAGAGCCGACTCCTCCCGCTCGCATTACTCGCCGGTAATAGCCCCTGACCTGGGGTCATGTCCGCCATATGGACGAGACGTTCCACTTCTCGGGATCTCCGGCATCATGTAACCTGCACGAAATCGCAGAGGGCCAACGTCGTCCCTATTGCACGAAGCTCATTGCTCAAGACGACGACGGGAGAGCCGATGCTGTCTGCATCCATGCACTCCGCAAACGAGCCCCAGGCCGGCGCAGCCCGCCCGCCGTACGCGCTCGTTCCGGATGCGCGACCTGCTGCTCAGGGCCTGTACGACCCGCGGAACGAGCACGACGCCTGTGGCGTCGGCTTCGTCGCCACGCTGACCGGCATCGCCGACCACAAGATCGTCGAGCAGGCGCTGACCGTCCTGCGCAACCTGGAGCACCGGGGTGCCACCGGCGCCGAGCCGGACTCCGGTGACGGCGCGGGCATCCTGACCCAGATCCCCGACGCCTTCCTGCGCGCCAAGGTCTCCTTCGAGCTGCCCGCCGCCGGCTCCTACGCGGTCGGCATCGCCTTCCTGCCCGACGAGGACGCGGCCGCCGCCGCGGCCGTCGCGCAGGTCGAGGCCATCGCCGCCGAGGAGGACCTGACCGTCCTCGGCTGGCGCGACGTCCCGGTCACCCCGGACCTGCTCGGCGCCACCGCCCGCAGCGTGATGCCGCGCTTCCGCCAGGTCTTCCTGTCCCAGGGCGAGACCAGCGGCATCGCCCTGGACCGGCGCGCCTTCGTCGTCCGCAAGCGCTCCGAGCGCGAGGCCGGTGTCTACTTCCCGTCGCTCTCCGCGCGCACCATCGTCTACAAGGGCATGCTGACCACCGGCCAGCTGGAGCCCTTCTTCCCCGACCTGTCGGACCGGCTCTACGCCTCCGCGCTCGGTCTGGTGCACTCGCGCTTCTCCACCAACACCTTCCCGAGCTGGCCGCTCGCCCACCCGTACCGCTTCGTCGCGCACAACGGCGAGATCAACACGGTCAAGGGCAACCGGAACTGGATGACCGCCCGCGAGTCGCAGCTCGCCACCGACCTCATCCCGGCCAACCGGAACGGGCAGGGCCTGGAGCGGATCTTCCCGATCTGCACCCCGGACCACTCCGACTCGGCCTCCTTCGACGAGGTCCTGGAGCTGCTCCACCTCGGCGGCCGCTCGCTGCCGCACTCGGTGCTGATGATGATCCCGGAGGCGTGGGAGAACCACGCCACCATGGAGCCGGCCCGCCGCGCGTTCTACCAGTACCACTCCAACCTGATGGAGCCCTGGGACGGCCCGGCCTGCGTCACCTTCACCGACGGCACCCAGATCGGCGCCGTGCTGGACCGCAACGGCCTGCGTCCGGCCCGCTACTGGATCACCGAGGACGGCCTGGTCGTCCTCTCCTCCGAGGTCGGCGTGCTCGACATCGAGCAGGAGAAGGTCGCCCGGAAGGGCCGCCTGCAGCCCGGCAAGATGTTCCTCATCGACACCGCGGAGCACCGCATCGTCGAGGACGAGGAGATCAAGTCCGCGCTGGCGTCCGAGCACCCCTACGCGGAGTGGGTCGCGGGCGGCCAGATCCAGCTCGCCAAGCTGCCCGAGCGCGAGCACATCGCGCACACCCACGCGTCGGTGACGCGCCGTCAGCAGACCTTCGGGTACACCGAGGAGGAGCTGCGGGTCATCCTCGCGCCGATGGCCCGGACCGGTGGTGAGGCGCTCGGCTCGATGGGCACCGACAGCCCGATCGCCGCGCTCTCCGAGAAGCCGCGCCTGCTGTTCGACTACTTCGTGCAGCTCTTCGCACAGGTCACCAACCCGCCGCTGGACGCCATCCGCGAGGAGCTCGTCACCTCGCTGCTGAGCAACCTCGGCCCCGAGGGCAACCTGCTGGCCGCCGAGGCCGCGTCCTGCCGCTCGGTCGGCATCACCTTCCCGGTGATCGACAACGACGAGCTGGCCAAGCTCGTCCACATCAACCACGACGGGGACCAGCCCGGCCTCAAGGCCGTCACCCTGTCCGGCCTCTACAAGGTCGCCACCGGTGGCGAGGGCCTGGCCGCGCGCCTGGCCGAGATAGCCGCCGAGGCCGACGCCGCGATCGCCGACGGCGCCCGGATCGTCGTGCTCTCCGACCGGCACTCGGACGCCGAGCACGCGCCGATCCCCTCGCTGCTGCTCACTTCCGCGATCCACCACCACCTCATCCGCACCAAGCAGCGCACCCAGGTGTCGCTGCTGGTCGAGGCCGGTGACGTCCGCGAGGTGCACCACGTCGCGCTGCTGATCGGCTACGGCGCCGGCGCCGTCAACCCGTACCTGGCCATGGAGTCCGTCGAGGACCTCGTCGCCCAGGGCACGTTCATGAACGGTGGCGGCATCGAGGCCGTCGAGCCCGAGAAGGCCATCAAGAACCTGATCAAGGCGCTCGGCAAGGGCGTGCTGAAGGTCATGTCCAAGATGGGCATCTCCACCGTCGCCTCCTACCGCGGTGCCCAGGTCTTCGAGGCGATCGGCCTCTCCCGGGAGCTGGTCGACGCCTACTTCGCGGGCACCACCACCAAGCTCGGCGGGATCGGCCTGGACGAGATCGCCAAGGAGGTGGCCGCCCGCCACGCCAAGGCGTACCCCGCCTCCGGCATCCCCGCCGCGCACCGCGCGCTGGAGATCGGCGGCGAGTACCAGTGGCGCCGCGAGGGCGAGCCGCACCTGTTCGACCCGGACACCGTCTTCCGGCTGCAGCACTCCACCCGCAACCGCCGGTACGACATCTTCAAGCAGTACACGGACCGGGTGAACGAGCAGTCCGAGCGCCTGATGACGCTGCGCGGCCTGTTCCAGCTGGACGGCCTCGGCCGCACCCCGATCTCCGTCGACGAGGTCGAGCCGGTCTCCGAGATCGTCAAGCGCTTCTCCACCGGCGCCATGTCGTACGGCTCGATCTCCCGCGAGGCGCACGAGACCCTGGCCATCGCGATGAACCGCCTCGGCGGCAAGTCCAACACCGGTGAGGGCGGCGAGGACCCGGACCGCCTCCACGACCCGGAGCGCCGCTCGGCGATCAAGCAGGTCGCCTCCGGCCGGTTCGGCGTCACCTCCGAGTACCTGGTCAACGCGGACGACATCCAGATCAAGATGGCCCAGGGCGCCAAGCCCGGCGAGGGCGGTCAGCTGCCCGGCCACAAGGTCTACCCGTGGGTCGCCAAGACCCGGCACTCCACCCCGGGTGTCGGCCTGATCTCCCCGCCGCCGCACCACGACATCTACTCCATCGAGGACCTCGCCCAGCTGATCCACGACCTCAAGAACGCCAACCCGGCGGCCCGCATCCACGTGAAGCTGGTCTCCGAGGTCGGCGTCGGCACGGTCGCGGCCGGCGTCTCCAAGGCGCACGCGGACGTCGTGCTGGTCTCCGGCCACGACGGCGGCACCGGCGCCTCCCCGCTCACCTCGCTCAAGCACGCGGGCGGCCCCTGGGAGCTCGGCCTCGCCGAGACCCAGCAGACCCTGCTGCTCAACGGCCTGCGCGACCGCATCGTGGTGCAGACCGACGGCCAGCTGAAGACCGGCCGCGACGTGGTCATCGCCGCGCTGCTGGGCGCCGAGGAGTTCGGCTTCGCCACCGCGCCGCTGGTCGTCTCCGGCTGCATCATGATGCGCGTCTGCCACCTGGACACCTGCCCGGTCGGCGTCGCCACCCAGAACCCGGTGCTGCGCGAGCGCTTCTCCGGCAAGCCCGAGTTCGTCGTCAACTTCTTCGAGTTCATCGCCGAGGAGGTCCGCGAGATCCTGGCCGAGCTGGGCTTCCGCTCGATCGAGGAGGCCGTCGGCCACGCCGAGCACATCAACGCCCGGGCCGCGATCGAGCACTGGAAGGCCGCCGGGCTCGACCTGGCGCCGCTGTTCCACGTCCCCGAGCTGCCCGAGGGCGCGGCCCTGCACCGCACCACCACGCAGGACCACGGGCTCGACAAGGCCCTGGACAACCAGCTGATCGACCTCGCCCAGGACGCCCTGGAGCGCGGCGACGCCGTCCGCATCCAGCTGCCGATCCGCAACGTCAACCGCACGGTCGGCACCATGCTCGGCCACGAGGTGACCAAGCGCTACCGCGGCGAGGGCCTGCCGGAGGGGACCATCGACGTCACCTTCACCGGCTCGGCCGGCCAGTCGTTCGGCGCCTTCCTGCCGAAGGGCATCACGCTGCGCCTGGAGGGCGACGCGAACGACTACGTCGGCAAGGGCCTCTCCGGCGGTGTGGTGATCGTCCGCCCGGCGCGCGAGGCCGCCGCGATCGGCGCCGACGCGCAGCACCACGTGATCGCCGGCAACACCATCGGCTACGGCGCCACCGGCGGCCGCGTGCACCTGCGCGGCAAGGCCGGCGAGCGTTTCGCCGTCCGCAACTCGGGTGCCACCCTGGTGGTCGAGGGCGTGGGCGACCACGGCCTGGAGTACATGACCGGCGGCCGGGTCGTCATCCTCGGCGAGACCGGGCGTAACCTGGCGGCGGGCATGTCCGGCGGTGTCGCCTACGTGCTGGACCTGCGCCCCGCGAACGTCAACGACGGCATGGTGGGCATCGAGGCCCCGAGTGCCGCCGACCGCGACTGGCTGCGCGAGACCGTGCAGCAGCACTAC
Source organism: Kitasatospora sp. NPDC050463 (assembly GCF_040655255.1). Taxonomy (NCBI): domain Bacteria; kingdom Bacillati; phylum Actinomycetota; class Actinomycetes; order Kitasatosporales; family Streptomycetaceae; genus Kitasatospora; species Kitasatospora sp. NPDC050463. The sequence continues at coordinate 81,432 of NZ_JBFAJO010000021.1, read as the reverse complement.
GAGGAGACCGGCTCCACCGTCGCCGCCGAGCTCCTGGCCGACTGGGGCAGCGGGGTCTCCCGCTTCTCCACGATCATGCCGACCGACTACAAGGCAGTGCTCGCCGCCAAGGACGCCGCTGAGCGCGATGGACTCTCCGAGTCCGAGACCACTCGCAAGATGATGGAGGCGGCACGTGGCTGACCCCAAGGGCTTCCTGACCACCGGAAAGCAGCTGGCCGAGCGCCGGCCCGTGGACGTGCGTCTGCGGGACTGGAACGAGGTCTACGTCGAACGCAGCCTCCTGCCGATCATCACCAAGCAGGCCGGCCGCTGCATGGACTGCGGCATCCCGTTCTGCCACAACGGCTGCCCGCTCGGGAACCTCATCCCCGAGTGGAACGACCTGGCCTACCGGGACGACTTCGTCGGCGCGATCGAGCGGCTGCACGCGACGAACAACTTCCCGGAGTTCACCGGGCGGCTCTGCCCGGCTCCCTGCGAGTCCGCGTGCGTGCTGGGCATCAACCAGGACGCGGTGACCATCAAGAACGTCGAGGTCACCATCATCGACAAGGCCTGGGACCGGGGCGGCGTCACGCCGCAGGTCCCCGAGCGGCTCTCCGGCAAGACCGTCGCCGTGGTGGGCTCCGGCCCGGCCGGCCTGGCCGTCGCCCAGCAGCTCACCCGGGCCGGGCACACCGTGGTGGTGTACGAGCGCGCCGACCGCATCGGCGGCCTGCTGCGCTACGGCATCCCCGAGTTCAAGATGGAGAAGCGCCACATCAACCGCCGCATCGAGCAGATGCGCGCGGAGGGCACCCGGTTCCGCACCGGCGTCCACGTCGGCGAGGACATCACCGGCCAGCAGCTGCGCGAGCGCTTCGACGCGGTGGTCGTGGCCGCCGGTGCGACGACAGCCCGCGACCTGCCGGTGCCCGGCCGTGAGCTCAAGGGCATCCACCAGGCGATGGAGTACCTGCCGCTGGCCAACAAGGTGCAGGAGGGCGACTTCGTGGAGCCCCCCATCACCGCCAAGGGCAAGCACGTCATCGTCATCGGCGGCGGTGACACCGGCGCGGACTGCCTCGGCACCGCGCTGCGCCAGGGGGCGGCCTCGGTCACCCAGCTGGAGATCATGCCGCGGCCGAGCGACGAGCGCCCCGGCCACCAGCCGTGGCCGACCATGCCGATGACCTACAAGGTCACCTCGGCCCACGAGGAGGGCGGTGACCGGATCTACGCGGTCAACACCACCCACTTCACCGGCGACGAGGACGGCAACGTCCAGGAGCTGCACCTGGTCGAGGTGGAGTTCAAGGACGGCCGCTTCGAGCCGGTGCCCGGCACCGAGCGGGCGATCCCGGCCCAGCTGGTCACCCTGGCCATGGGCTTCACCGGCACGGACGTGAAGAACGGCCTGGTCGAGCAGCTTGGCGTCGACCTGGACGCGCGGGGTAATGTGGCCCGGGACGGGAAGTTCGCCACCAATGTCGATGGCGTCTACGTCTGCGGTGACGCCGGTCGTGGTCAGTCGCTGATCGTCTGGGCCATCGCGGAGGGCCGTTCGGCCGCCGCCGCGGTGGACAAGTACCTGGGCGGCAAGACTCCGCTGCCCGCCCCGATCCGCCCCACGGACCGCCCGCTGGTGGTCTGACGCACGGTCGGACCGGTCGGCGGCCACTCCCGCCGACGGGTCCCGTCCACCCCTAGAGCGCCCGGCACCGCATTGCCGGGAGTTTGAGCCGCTCCTCCCGCCAGTGTCGCCGGGCCAAACGCGGTCCCACGGCGCCTGCCCTCTCCCCGACCAAGTTGAGGGCAGGTGCCGCATTCTGCTGTCCGGGGGCAGGTCGGGGCGCGGCCGGTGCGGGTCCGGGCTCAGCCGCTCACCAGGAGTTCGGCGGCCTCGGTCCGGAGGTAGAGGACGGTGCGGCCGGCGCGGTGGCGGGCGGTCAGGCCCGCCTCGCGCAGGGCGGTGAGGTGGTGCGACACGTTGGCGGCGGACAGGCCGGTACGGGCGGCGAGCTCGGTGGTCGAGGCGGGCGCGTCGAGTTCGGCGAGCAGCCGGGCCCGGGTGCGGCCGATCACCCTGGCCAGACCGTCGGGGACGGCCGCGCCGGAGGTCTCCCAGAGCGTGGCCACCCCGCGCGGCGGATAGACCAGACCGGGCTGCCAGGGAGGGTTCTGCTGGGAGTAGACGCCCGGCCAGGCGAAGACGGTGGGGGCCAGGACCAGGCCCCGCTCGCCGTCCAGCCGCCGCTGCACGTCCACCAGGCGGTGGTGGATCCGCAGCGTGTCGCGCTCCCAGCTGACCTGGGGGTGCAGGTCGGCGAAGAGCGCGGCCGGGCCGCCGGCCGACATCTGGCGGGCCCGCCGCAGGACCTCGCCCTCGGTGAGGCGCTGGATGCGCGGCCAGAAGGGGGCGATCGCCGCCTTCCAGTACGCCTGGACCTCGGCCGCCAGCCGGGCCAGGCCCGCCTCCGGATCGGCCCGCAACTCGGCGACCAGCGGCGGGAGTTCCCCGCCGAGGCGGGCGAGGTCGCGGCGCACGACGGCCGGGTCGGTGGCGGCCAGCGCGGCCACCGACTGCTCGATGGTGAGCGTGGAGTGGGTCGGCACCGGGGTCAGGAAGTCCGGCACGTACACCGTGGGCAGCCGGATCAGCTCGGACAGCAGCTCCCAGCCGACACCGGCCAGCAGCCGGCGGGCCTGCCGCACCCAGGGCAGGTGGACGGCGTGCCGGCCCGGCTCCTTCAGCACCTCGACGCTGGTGGCGACCTCGGACAGCGGTGAGCAGGCGAAGCGCGTCCGGGCGAGGTCCTGGGCCGAGAACTCCCAGACGAGCATGGTGGCCTCCGACGAGGATTCGATCAGGATGGAATCTCTGGGCAGGGGTGATCATGCCCGAGAGCCTGGTGCCATGACCACCGCGACGCTCACCCCGCTGCGCGACCGACTGGGCCTGCCGGACACCTCCGGCCGGACCGGGCTGGTCGGCGCCCACCTCATCGACAGCCTCGGCACCGGGCTGATCCTCGCCTTCACCCTCGTCTACTTCGCCCGCACCACCGGCCTGACCGTCACCGCCATCGGCGCCGCCGTCACCGCCGCCCGGCTGCTCGCCCTGCCCACCGCGATCGGCGTCGGCCCGCTGATCGACCGCTACGGCGCCAGGGTGGTGGCCGCCGGCGGCAACGCGCTCTCCGCGCTCGCGTTCGGCGGTTACCTGCTCGCCCAGCAGCTGTGGCAGATCGTGCTGGTCTGCCTGCTCGCCCAGATCGGCCACGTCGCGTACTGGACCTCCAGTACCGGCCTGGTGGTGCTCGCCGCCGCCGAGGGGGAGCGCACCCGCTGGTTCGCGCTGGTGCAGACGCTGCGCAACACCGGCCTGGGCCTGGGCGGGGCGCTGGGCGCCGTCCTGGTGGCCGGCGGCGGCACCGGGGGCCTGCGGGTGCTGGTGGTGCTCAACGCGGTCAGCTACGTCGTCGCGACCGTCCTGCTGGCCGCCTGGCGGCCCGCACCCGCCCCGGTGCGGGCCGAGGCGCGGGTGACGGAGGAGGCGGGCGGCTACCGCGCGGTGCTGCGCGACCGCCGGTACCTGCTGCTGGTCGCCGTCAACCTCACCTTCGTCTTCGGCTCGATGATCCTGAGCATGCTGCTCGCCGTGTACCTCACCGAGGGCCTGCACCGCGAGGCCTGGGTGGCCGGTTCGCTGCTGGTGCTCAACGGCGTCCAGGTCGTCCTCACCGGGAACGTCGTGGCCGGGCGGCTGGAGCGGTTCCGGCCGACCAGGGTGCTCGCCGCCGCCTCGCTCCTCAACGCCCTCGCCTTCGGCGCCTTCGCCCTCGTGGCCGCCGCCCCCGGCTGGGCCGTCCTGGCCGGGCTCTACGCCGCGATGTTCCTCTACAACATCGCCGAGACCATGGCCACGCCCTTCCGGGAGGAGCTCAGCGTCTCGCTCGCCGACCCCGCGCTGCGCGGCCGCTACCTCGCCGTCTACCAGCTGTCCTGGAACGTCGGCCAGGCCGTCGCTCCCGCCCTGCTCACCCTGCTGCTCGGCCGGGGCGCCGCCTGGCCCTGGCTGTTCCTGCTGGTCCTGAGCCTGGCCGCGGTGCCCGGGTTGCTACGCCTGGAACGCGACCGCTGACGGACTGTTGTTTGTCCGTGTCAGATGGCAGACTGCGGCCGACGGCCGGGGGGCTGCGCGACGTGCGGAGGGTGACGGCGATGAGCATGACTCAGGCAGGCGGAGGTGCCACGGTGCGGCGCCTGCTGCTGGGTTCCCAGCTGCGAAGGCTGCGGGAGGCCAGAGGCGTCAGCCGGGAGGAGGCCGGTTATTCGATCCGGGCGTCCGAGTCGAAGATCAGCCGGATGGAGCTCGGCCGGGTCGGCTTCAAGGAGCGCGACGTCGCCGACCTGCTCACCCTGTACGGGGTCGAGGCCGAACAGGAGCGGGCCTCCGTGCTCGGCCTGCTCCGCGAGGCCAACGCGACGTCCTGGTGGCACGCTTACGGCGACGTGCTGCCGGGCTGGTTCCAGACCTACCTCGGCCTGGAGGAGTCCGCCACCGAGATCCGCAGCTACGAGGTCCAGTTCGTCCACGGGCTGCTGCAGACCCCCGACTACGCGCGGGCGGTGATCACCCACGGCGGCCACGTCACCGAGGCGGACGAGGTCGAGCGGCGGGTCGAGGTCCGGCTGAAACGCCAGCGGGTGCTCACCGCAGACCGGGCGCCGCGGCTGCTCGCCGTCCTGGACGAGGCCGCGCTGCGCCGCCCCTGGGGCGGGCCCGAGTTGATGCGGGCGCAGATCGACCGGCTGCTGGAGCTGACCGAACTGCCCAACGTCGTCCTCCAGGTGATGCCGCTGGGCTTCGGCGGGCTGCGCGCGGAGGGCGGCGCCTTCTCGGTGCTGAGCTTCGCCGAGCCCGACCTCGCGGACGTGGTCTACCTGGAGCAGTTCACCACCGCGCTGTACCTCGACAAGCCCGCCGAGGTGGCCGAGTACTCCGGCGCGGTGGACGGTCTGGTGGCCGACAGTCTCTCCCCCGAACTGACACGGGAACTTCTTCGCTCCGTACGCCAAGAGCTTTGAAGGATAAGTACGATGAGTCGTGATCAGATCTGATCGAGGAAGGCCCGCGGGCTTTCCCGCGGCTTTCCCGAATCAGCACGAGAGGGACCAGATGTCGTACCTTTCCGAGTTGGCGCTGCAGTACATCGACGGCGAGTGGCGGGCCGGCAGCGGCTCCTGGGACATCGTCGACGTCGACCCCTTCACCGGTGACAAGCTCGCCACCATCACCGTCGCCACCGTCGAGGAGGTCGACCGGGCGTACCGCGCGGCCGAGCGGGCGCAGAAGGAGTGGGCCGCCACCAGCCCGTACACGCGCCGGCTGGTCTTCGAGCGCGCGCTGCGCATCGTCGAGGACCGCGAGCAGGAGATCACCGAGGCGATCATGGCCGAGCTGGGCGGCACCGCCCTCAAGGCCGGCTTCGAACTCTCCCTCACCAGGGACATGCTGCGCGAGTCGATGCAGCTCTCGCTGCGCGCCGAGGGCCGGCTGCTGCCCTCCCCGGTGGACGGCAAGGAGAACCGTCTGTACCGCCTGCCGGTCGGTGTGGTCGGTGTGATCAGCCCGTTCAACTTCCCGCTGTTCCTGTCGCTTAAGGCGGTCGCGCCCGCCCTCGCGCTCGGCAACGGCGTGGTGCTCAAGCCGCACCAGGAGACCCCGGTGGTCGGCGGCACCCTGATCGCCAAGATCTTCGAGGAGGCGGGCTTGCCGCCCGGTCTGCTCAACGTCGTGGTCACCGACATCGCCGAGATCGGGGACTCCTTCATCGAGCACCCCGTCCCCAAGGTGATCTCCTTCACCGGCTCGGACAAGGTCGGCCGGCACGTCGCCACCGTCGCCGCCTCGCACTTCAAGCGGACGGTGCTGGAGCTCGGCGGCAACAGCGCGCTGATCGTGCTCGACGACGCGGACCTCGACTACGCGGTCGACGCCGCCGTGTTCAGCCGCTTCGCCCACCAGGGCCAGGTCTGCATGGCCGCCAACCGGGTGCTGGTCGACCGCAGCGTCGAGGCGGAGTTCACCGAGCGGTTCGTCCGCAAGGTCGCCTCGCTGCGGGTCGGCGACCCGAAGGACCCGGCCACCCAGATCGGCCCGTTGATAAACCCGGTGCAGGCCGACGCCATCACCGCCCAGGTCGACCAGGCGATCGCCGGCGGCGCCACCGCGCTGCTGCGCGGTGAGACCAACGGCAGCCTGATGGACCCGGTCGTGCTCGGCGGCCTGCCTGCCGGTGCGCCGATCCTGCAGCGCGAACTCTTCGGCCCGGTCGTGCTGGTGGTGCCGTTCGACGGCGAGGACGAGGCGGTCCGGCTCGCCAACGACACCCCGTTCGGGCTCAGCGGCGCCGTGCACACGGCGGACGTGGAGCGCGGTGTGCGGGTCGCGCAGCGGATCGAGACCGGCATGATCCACGTCAACGACGGCACCATCGCCGACGAGCCGGTGGTGCCCTTCGGCGGCGAGAAGAACTCGGGTGTGGGCCGGCTCAACGGCGAGTACACCGTGGACGCCTTCACCACCGTGAAGTGGATCTCCATCCAGCACGGGCGCAGCCGCTTCCCGTTCTGACCGGTCACTCCGTACGGCCGACCGGAGCCCCGACCCTGCCCCCTCGCGGGCCGGGGCGGGGGCTCCGCTGGGCGGGGCGCGGTATCGGCGAGCGGACAGCGGGAGCTCAGGCGGGGTAGCGGATCAGCTCGGTGGTGGCCAGCTCGAAGGCGAACGGCTTCGGGACCGGCACCCGGTCGCCGAACCTGCCGCTCCACTGCCGGTGGTACCCGCCGTTGCCGGGCTCGGAGTACAGGGTGAGCATGCCGTCGCGGGGGTCGATCACCAGGTACAGCGGGATGTGCATCAGCGGGTAGTCACGAACCTTGCCGACCAGGTCGTTCTCCGGATTCGACGGCGAGACGATCTCGACGGCGATCGCTGCCAGCTCGGCCGGGACTTCGTTGCCGCCGAGCTCGACCACTGAGACCGGGATGTAGGTCAGGTCCGGATTGCGCAGCTTGCCGACGTTCGGGGAGGCGAGGTCGGTGTTCTCGCTGGGCATCAGATCGACGGGCCGATGCGCGTCGAACTGCTCCCGGACGATCAGCAGGTTGCGCTGGTGGGTCACCGACGGGCCCGCCATCATGATGATCTCGTCGCCGGAGACCTCGATCTTCCACCCCGCCGGCGGGGTCAGGCTCTGCGCGTACGCCAGGAGCCGGGCATGTCGTTCGGGGACATGGGACTCGGTCATGCCGCCATCCTCCCACCGGTGGGCGGGCGGGCCCGGGTAGCAGGCCCGCCCGTCGTCGGCGCGGGCCGCCCCCGCGGCGGCCGCGATCCGGTGTCGGGCGCCGGGTGTCAGGCGCCGTCCCGCAGGCGGCGCAGGACGGTCATCAGCTCCTCGGGCGGGGCGATGGAGAACGAGCGGGTGGCGTCGTCGATGTGGGTCAGGGACGTCACGGCGCCCCGGTGCCACCAGTAGAGCCGGGGCGACAGCGGGCCCGGGTTGTCCTGGTAGGCGCCGAGGCCGAAGGCCGCCAGGTCGTTGATCGCCTCCACCGCGTGCTGGTCCGCCAGTGGGTGGAAGACCAGGTAGTGCCGGCTCGGTACGGTGAACAGGGCTCCCTCGGCGGGCAGTTCGCGCCCGGTGACGGCGCGGGCCAGGTCGTCCAGGACGAGGGCCTTGCTGGCGACGAACATCGACTCGCCGTTGGCGATGTGCATCGCCGCACCGCCCTGGCCGTGGGCGACGTCGTACCCGACCGGCTCGCGGACCAGGTTGGCGCGCCCGGCGGTGCGCAGCGCGTCCAGGCCCACCTCGGCGACGAAGCGGTCGTCGAGGGTGCGGACCGCCTCGGGGAGGTCCAGCGAGATCGCCTCCTGCAGGCCGGCCGCGACGGGCCGGACGTAGCTGAAGGAGGGCGCCGTCTCCGGCGAGAAGGCGTCGTCGGGGATCAGGCGCAGGTAGGCCGAGCGGAGGACGTCGTCGGAGCCCTGCGGCGTGGCCGCCTCGGCGCCGGAGACGACGCGGAAGTGGCGCTCGACCAGTCGGGGCCACTCGCGAGGGTCGGCGCGCCGGCACAGCTCGGCGAGGTTGTACAGCGAGTTGGTGCCCTGCGGTGCGTGCAGGGTGTCGCCGACGACGGTGATCCCCGGGCTGCCGGCGTGATGCTGGCGTACCAGTCCGCGCAGGTAGTCGGCCTGTTCGACCGTCAGGGCGGGCAGATGGGGGTCGTGTCGAGGGTCGGCCTTGGACCTGAAGAACTTCATGATCAGACTCTAATCGGGCGGTTTGTCCGACCGGCCGCCCGGGGTCGGACGCCCGGACGCGAGCGCCCCGCCACCGGGGAAGTGGTGGCGGGGCGCTCGCGTTCGGCAGTCCGGAAGGCTCAGAGCACTGGTCGGCTCAGAACACCGGCAGGCTCAGAACACCGGCTGGCCGGCGCGGACCAGGCGCCAGGACTCGCCGGCGAAGTCGGCCGGGTCGATGACACCCTTGGCCTTCACCCAGGAGATCATCGCGTTGCGGATCTCGTCCGAGTTGGCCCACACCTTCTGGGCGGCCGCGACGTGCGGGAAGTTGCCGCCGCCGTTGGCGCGGTAGTTGTTGACCGCGAGGACGAACTGGGCGGCGGGGTCGACCGGCTTGCCCTCGAAGGAGAGGTTGACGATCCGCGAGCCGACCGGCTGGGCGATGTCGATGTCGTAGCTCAGGCCGTACACCGCGTCGTAGTTGTAGTCCGGGGTGGTCTGCGCGTTGGTCAGGGTGTCCTTGTCGATCGGCGCACCGGGGGCGACCTGGGCGTAGTACTTCGCCGAGTACTCCAGGTAGTCCTTGATCTGGGCGCCCGTCAGGATCCGGGCCTCCAGGGTGTTCTCGTAGATGTACAGCCCGGCGGCGTCCCGCAGCTTGACCTGTCCGGCCGGGATCAGGGCGGTGCGGTTGAACGGCGCGGCCTGCGCCAGCACCGGCAGCTTGGCGTACTGGCCGCCGGCCAGCGCCTCCCGCACGACGTCGGCCTGGACCCGGCCGATCAGGTCGATGATCGGGGTGTCCTTGAACCGGGACTCGGCGATCGACAGCTCGGCCTTGCAGGTGCCGATCGGCTGGTTGACGTACGCGACGACCTTCTTGTGCTGGTCCGCCAGCGCGTTCGCGATCTCCGGGTCCTCCGGCACCGTGTTGGAGTTCAGCACCCGGGAGGAGAGCGACACCAGCTTCCAGGCGCCCTTGTCGAACTCCACCTCGAAGTCGAAGCAGGTCAGCCGCTGGCCCCAGCAGAGCGGCTCGGAGAGCACCACCGTCTTGCCGGTCTGCTTGTTGACGATCAGCCGCTGGGCCACCTCCTTGTGGGTGTGGCCCACCAGCACCGCGTCGATGTCCGGCACGGTCTCGGCCATCTCGCCCGAGGCGTCCTCCGGCCAGGGCAGCTGGTCGCCGTACGTGGTCGGCTCGTCGATGCCGGAGTGGGCCGACACTACGATGATGTCGGCGCCCGCCGCCTTCATCCGGGGCACGTACTTCCTCGCCATCTCGACGATGCCGGGGAACACCATCTTGCCGGCGACGTTGGCCTTGTCCCAGATCGCGATGCCGGGGTTGGTCAGCCCGAGGATGCCGACCTTCAGCGGCCGGCCGCCGCCCAGGTGCAGCTCCTTGATGACGAACGGCTTGAAGGCCGGCTTCTCGTCCTTGGCGTGCAGGGCGTTGGCGCCCAGCAGCGGGAAGTCCAGCTGCTCCTCGAAGGCCCGCAGGGTGGGGATGCCGTAGTTGAACTCGTGGTTGCCCAGCGCCGCGGCGTCGTACTCCATGAGGTTCATGGCGAGCGCCATCGGGTGCTCGGGGGCGGTGTCCGCGTCGGTGGCGATCGGCTCCACCCGGGCGAAGTAGTAGGTCAGCTGGGTGCCCTGGATGATGTCACCGGCGTCGATGAGCAGGCAGCGGTCCCAGCCCTTCTCCTCGCGGACCTGCTTGGCCAGGCTGGAGATCTTGGCGAGGCCGACCTCGTTGTGCGCCTTGTCGGCGTAGGCCGCGTCGGTGAAGTAGTCCCAGTTGAGCACCCGGCCGTGCAGGTCGGTGGTGCCCATGACGGTGAAGGCCTGCTTCTTTCCCCGGCCCTTGGCACGGGTGTCGTCCGGGGCGGCCGCCGCGGCGGGGGAGGCTGCGGTGAGGCCGGCGCCGCCCACGAGGGCTGCGCCGGCGGCGGTGACGGCGGACCGGGTGACGAAGTCACGGCGGTTCAGAGGCATGGACGGCTCTCCCGGTGGGGACGGCGAACGAATCGTCAACGATGGTGGTGACGCGCGTAGAGGTACGCGCGTAGAAGTGTGCCGCGCGACCCCGGCCGATGGATAGCCCCGGAGTGTTTCCAGCAGGTGAGATCTTGGCGACTCGTTCGTGACGGCCACCCGTCCCGCCGCGCACCCGCCCGGCCGCCACGGGCCCGCACGACGACGAGCCACCTGCCACGCCGCGGGACGGAGCGCGGCGGGACGGGTGGCTACGGGCAGGTCCGGGGCCTAGATGTAGCCCTCGCGGACCGCGTGGGCGACGGCATGTGCCCGATTGCGCAACTGCAGCCGGGTGGTCAGCCCGTGCAGCACGTTCTTGACCGTGCGCTCGGAGTACGACAGCCGGGCCGCGATCTCACCCGTGTCCCAGCCCTCGGCGACCAGCCGCAGGACGTCCGACTCCCGCTCGGTCAGCCCCGCCGGCGCATGGCCCGGCATCCCCTGGACACTGCGCTGCAACCGGCCCACCTGGCTGATCAGCCGCCCCAGCAGATCCGCCGGCAGGTCACCGTCGCCCCGGGCCGCGGCGAGCACCGCCCGGCCCAGCCGCTCGGCGGTCGCCTCCCGCCGCCAGAGGATCGCGGCCACCCCGCACTCCACCGCCTCCAGTAGCTCGGCCTCGCGCATCCGCTCGACCACCAGCACCACCCGCTGGTCGGCACCGCGGATCAGCCGCCGCAGGTTCGCCATGACCGCGGCATCCGCGGACTCGGCCAGCAGAACGGTCACCGCCCCCGGCGTGGTCGGCGCGCCCGGGGCGGGGTCCGCCAGCTCCAGGCCCGGGTGACGGCGCAGCTGCGCCTCCGCACCGGCCCGCGAGATCGGGTCCGCGGCCTGCACGACGACACTGGTCCGGCCACCGCTGGACGGGGGAGCGGCAGACGGGGCGACGTGGCGGACGGACATCGGGCGTTGCGGCGGCACCATGCGCTGACCGGTCGACGCGGGAGCGTGCCTGGGTATGGCGCGGCGTTCGTGGTCGGTGTGCAGGACAGTCAATCTGGCCCCCTCCTGGAAGCGTCCCGGCCCGCCACCGGACGACCGGTATGCGCGCTGAGGGGCGTTGCATGAACCCGGCGTGCGGCGGCCGTGCGGCGTGCGATGCGGGGACGACGACGGCCCCCCGGTAGGCTCCATGGTCCCCGCCACGGGCGGCCATGACCATCGTGGTCCACCACGAGATCGGCCACCCGACGGCATCGGAGCAGCGCAGCGCCACGCGGACCCGCGGACGGGGCGCGCCGCACGGGCCCGGGCGGGGGGCGGTACGGGGCCCGGCGGGAGGGGTGCCGGGCGGGTCGGGTGGGGGATGCTGTGCGGCTCCGGAAGGGGTGCGACGAGAATCACAGCTCTAGCCGAGCCGCTGACACGGCGTCAAGCCGTTTCCCCGCATAACGGGGAAGAGTGCCCGTCCGGTCATCCGGCGGGCGTCGCGGGAGGGAAGCAGATGAGCACCGTCAGGACGCGCGGACACCACCAGGACCGGATCGTCGCCGCACCACCGCACCTCGCGGCCCGCGACTCCCAGCTGCGCCGGATCGCCGCACTCGCCGCCCGCGCCCGCGCCGGCACCGGCGGCGTCCTGCTCCTCACCGGCCCCGCCGGCACCGGCCGCAGCGCCCTCCTCGCCGAAGCCGCCCGCCGCGAGGCCGCCCACGGCAGCACCGTCCTGTGGGCCCGCTGCTCCGCCGACGAAGCCACCACCCCCTACGCCGCCGCCCGCCAGCTGTTCGAGACCGTCCCCGGCCACGGCACGCCACCCGCCGGCACCGGCCGCACCCCCGGCACACCGGACACCGACACCGAGCTCTGGGCCCTGCTGCGCCTGCACGCCGCCCACCGCCCCGTCCTGCTCGCCGTCGACGACATCCACCTCGCCGACCGGCCCTCCCAGGACTGGCTGCTCCGGCTCGCCCGCCGGATCGACCGGCTGCCCGTGCTCCTACTGGCCACCGAACGCCGCCAGTCCACCCTCGGCGCACCGCCCGCCCGTTTCGGCCGCGGCCTGCCCCCCGGACTCACCGACACCACCCGGCTCGGCCCCCTCGACACCACCGCCGCCATCCGGCTGGCCGAGCTCCACCTCGGCCTCGGCGCCCCGCCCGCGCTCGCCGCCGACTGCGTCCACGCCACCGGCGGCAACCCGCTGCTGCTCACCGCACTCCTCACCGACCTGCGCGACCACCCCGAGGGGCCCGGCCCCATCGCTTTCACCGCCCTGCCCGCGCCGCCCGCCCTCGTCGCCCTCCCGGCCCTGCCGGCACCCCGCGCCCTCGCCGCCCTGCCGGTCCTGCCCGACACATGCGCCCGGCTGCCCGGCGGCGCCTTCTCCGAAGCCGTCGAGCAGTGGCTGCGCGGCGGCGGCGAGCGCGCCCTCGCCACCGCCCGGGTGCTCGCCCGCATGCAGGAGCACCCGGCCGCCCGCAGCGCACCACTGCCCGGCGCCGGCGACCACGACCCCGTCCCGATGCTCGCCGAACTCTCCGGCGCCGACCCCGACCAGATCGCCGGCTGGCTCGCCGAGCTCACCTCCCAGCACCTGCTCGACGACCCCGGGCCCGGCCGCTGGCCCCGCTTCGCCCACCCGCTGCTCGCCGACGCCGTCCTGGCCGGCCACGCACCCGGCCACCGCGCCCACGTCCACCGCCGCGCCGCCGAGTTCCTGCACCGCAGCGGGGCACCCGACGAACGCGTCGCCGGGCACCTCCTGTTCACCCCCGCCCCCGCCCCGCGCTGGGCCGCCGAAGCCCTGCGCCGCGCCGCCCGCAAGGCCGCCGAGGCCGACCGCCCCGAGGATGCCGTCACCCTGCTGCGCCGCGTCCTCACCGAGCCGCTCAGCGACCGCCGACGCGGCCTGCTGCTCACCGAGCTCGGCGGCCTGGAGGTCACCCTGGGCCCGGCCGAGCGCACCGCCGGCGTCCGCCACCTCGCCGAGGCCGTTCACCTCCAGCAGTCCGACGAGGGCGTCTTCCAGACCGCCAACACGCTCGGCGCCGTGCTGGCCGCCCGCGGCGACGCCCCCGCCGCGCTGGAGCTGATGGAGGAACTGGCCGAACGCTTCGCCGACCGCGACGACCTCGTGCACGCCGTGCAGGCCGCCGCCGCGCTGATCGCCGCCCACGACGGCCGCAGTTGGCTCCAGGTGGTCGAGGGCGTGCAGCGGTTCGCCGCCCGTACCCAGCACCGGCTCGCGCCGCCCGCCTACGCGCTGCTCACCGAGTTCGACTCGACCAGCGGCGTGCTCTCCGCCGCCGAGGTGGCCGGGCGGGTCAGGGAACTGCTCGACGCCCCGGTCGACCCGCTCTGCCGCTCCTACGTGCTGGTCTCCGCAGCCACCCTCGCCCAGTGGGCCGACCTGCTGCCCGAGGCGGACCGACTGGTGGCCCGCGGCCTGGACGCGTACCGGGGGCCGTCGCTCGACCCCGGGTACCAGTGCCTGCTGAGCGTCCGGGCCGAGACCCAGGTGATGCGCGGCGAGTACCAGGAACTGCTGGACGACCTCGCCCTCACCGTGCCGACCGGCGGGCCCGCCTCGCCCGCGCCCGCCGCGCCGTCGGTGCCCGCGGTGCCCGCCGCGCCGTCGGTTCCCGCGGTGCCCCCGGCGCCCGCTCCGGAGACCCTGCCCGCCTCGTGCGCGGCCGGGGCGGCGCCCGCCGCCCAGCCCGTGCGGTCCGTCTGGTCCTGGTGGTGCGGTTCAGCGGCGGACGCCGGACCGGGAACCCCCTGCCACGGCGGTACGGCCGCCGGGGATCAGGCGTGCCCGGGGCCGGGCACGGCCCGCTCCGGGAGCGCCGCGGCCCCCGGCCCGTGTGCCGGGTTCGCGGCAGCCGGGGTCGGAGCCGGTGCCGGTGCCTGTGCCTGTGCCTGTTCGGGAGCCTGTGCCGGAGCCTGGGACGGAGCCGGAGCCGGAGCCGGAGCCTGTGCCAGAGCCTGGGACGGGTCCGGGAGCACCGGAACCGACGAAGGCGCCCCCGACACCACCGCCGTCGAGGCGGTGCCCGCCCACTACGCGGGCCTGCTCGGACAGCAGAACGCCCACCTGGTCGCCCAGGCCGTCATCGCCCTCACCGAGACCGGCCGCTACTGGCAGGCCCACGGCCTCGCCCGCGCCGTCGCCGCCGACCGCGCCCAGGGCTCCTGGGAGTGGAACGAGTACCTGTACGCCCGCGGCCTGCTCCGACTGGCCACCGGCGAGCCCGCCGAGGCCCTCACGGACCTGATGGAGTGCGGACGCCGACAGCGCGAACGGCAGGTCCACAGCCCCATCGTCACCCCCTGGCGGTCCGCCGCCGCCGACTGCCACACCGCGCTCGGCGAACCCGGCCCCGCCGTCGCCCTCGCCGAGGAGGAACTGCGGCTCGCCCGGATCTGGGGCACCCCGCGCACCGTCGGCCGCGCCCTGCGCGCGCTCGCCGCCGCCACCGGCGGCCGGCACGGACTCGACCTCGCCGCCGAATCGGTCGAACTCCTGCGCACCGCCGAAGTGGAGACCGAACTCATCCCCGCGCTGATCACCTACGGCCGCCTGCTCGCCGACGGCGGCCGGCGCGGCGCCGCCCGCCGCGCCCTGCGCGAGGCCGCCGGCCGGGCCGAACGGCTCGGCGCGGTACGGCTGCGCGCCGTCGCGGTGGAGTCGCTCCGCGCCAGCGGCGCCCGGCGCGGCCGGGGCGAACACGCCGGGGCGGAGGCACTCACCGACAGCGAACTGCGGATCTGCCGTCTGGCCACGGCCGGACACTCCAACGCCGAGATCGCCGCGATGCTGCACCTGG
Source organism: Kitasatospora sp. NPDC050463 (assembly GCF_040655255.1). Taxonomy (NCBI): domain Bacteria; kingdom Bacillati; phylum Actinomycetota; class Actinomycetes; order Kitasatosporales; family Streptomycetaceae; genus Kitasatospora; species Kitasatospora sp. NPDC050463. The sequence continues at coordinate 66,321 of NZ_JBFAJO010000021.1, read as the reverse complement.
CCGTGCGAACGGTGGAGACCCACCTCACCAACAGCTTCCGCAAGCTCGGCGTCCGGCGACGGGCCGAACTGGCCGGGGCACTGGGAGCCTGACCGGCCCCGAGCGGGCCGGCCGGACCACGCCCGCCCGGCCCGCTCAGGCCGCCAGCGCCGCCGCCATCAGCTCCACCTCACGGGCGAGCGCCACCCCCGGATCGGCCCCGTTCGGCGACCAGCGCTGCCAGGTCCGGGCCCGCAGGTAGCCGTCCACCGCCACCGGCAGCCGCCGCAGGACGATCCGCTCGGCCGCCGGCCCCCGCCCGACCGCCCGCAACCGCTCCACCAGCGCGTCCACCTCCACGGCCGACGGCAACGCCACCGTCCCCAGGTAGCCGGCCAACTCCTCCAGCTCCGCCCACGGCGGCGGCGCGGGCGCCGGATCCGGCACCGACCGGGACGGCGGCACCGGCAGCGGGGGCGGCCCCGGGGTCAGCAGCGCACCGACCCCGTACAGGGCCGCCACGATCCCCGGCCACCACACACCACCGAGCCCCATGAAGTGCAGCCCGAGCCCGACCGCCCCCGAGCCGCACCCGACCAGATTGCGGGTCGACCCCAGGTAGCCCATCAGCCGCCGCCCGCCCGGCCCTCCGCCCGGGCCGTCGCCGCTACTGGTAGCCACGGATCTCCTCGAACGCGCCGTCCAGCGAAGCCGTCCCGTCGAACAGCTTGCCGCCGGTCAGCTCGGCGATCCCCTGCAACTGGTTCTTCGCCGCGTCCCCGAACAGGATCGGGAACACCGGCACCGCCTTCTGCGCCGCCGACAACCCGTTGTAGAAGTTCCGGAAGTCCTTGTCCGACGCGCCCTCGTTGCTCTCGCCGTCCGTCATCACCACGATCGACGTGAACCGGTCGTCCCCGGTCGCCGCCTGCTGCCGGTCGAGGACCTTGTACGCCTCCTGCAGCGAGCTGTACACCGCCGTCCCGCCGTCCGCCGACAACGCCTGCACATCCGCGTTGATCGACGCCAGCTCCTGCTGCGCACCGGCCGCCGGCACCGTGTGCGTCTTCGTCGACTTCACCTTGGACGCGAACGACAGCAGCGTCACCTCCTCCCGGTTGCGGAACCGCCGCACCCCGCGCGTGTCGTCCGCCCCCGTCAGTCGGCCCATCGCCGACTTCAGCGCCGCCAACCGGGCCCCCGCCATCGACCCCGAGGTGTCCAGCACGTACACCGTCCGCGACGGCCGGCGCAGCTCGTCCTGGTACGAGGCCAGCAACCCGTCCGCGACCGCCTTGCTGCCCGGGAACGGCAGCTCACGCCGCCGGTCGGTCGGCAGCGACGCCGCCGGCGCCACCCCGGCCGCCACCGGACGGCGCAGCGTCAGCTCCGAGATCCGCTTCTGCACGTCCTCCTTCAGCAGGTACGACGTCAGCCGCTGGAAGGAGTCCCGCTCCCGCTGCGCCGACGAACCCAGCAGCGTCAACGGATAGTTCGCCGACACCACGCCGTCGATCGGGCGCACCACCGTCAGCTGCTGGTCCGCCGCCAGCGTCTTGTTCAGCGACAGCAGCACCGACTCGTAGTTCACCAGCGCCCCGACCCGCCCCTGCTCCGCCCGCGCATACGCCTGCGCCAGCCAGCCGGACGAACCCGACGTCAACTTCTGCCCCGTGAAGAACTGCTTCAACGACGGCGTCGCCCTCTGCACATCCGCGTCCGTCAGCGCCGAGTCCGCCCCCGAGAACGCCGACGCCACCGCCACCAGCGCCGAGAAGCCGGAGTTGGACCGCGACGGATCGGCCATCCCGTAGGCCAGCCGGCCCGTCGAGGCCGCGTCCGCCAGCTGCGCCCAGCTCACCTTCGAACCGTCCCCCCAGCCCAGCTCGCCGAGCGAGGCGGAGCGCACGCCCACCGCCACCGGCGACACCATCACCGGCGTCTCGGACAGCAGCTTGGACCTCCCCGTGTCGTCCAGCCGCAGGTAGTGGTTGGACGGGAACCACACCGCGTCGTACCTGCCGTCGGCCCGGCCCAAGGCGACCGCGTCCGCGCCGTCCAGCGACCCGGTCCAGGAGAACTGGACGGTCACCCCGGTCGCCTTCTGCGCCTCCTCCAACACCGGTGCCATGTCCTGGAGTTCACTGCCGGCCAGCACGCGCAGCACGCCCGCCTGCGCGGTCGGCGCGGGCGCGTCGCTCGGCCGGGGCGCCGGCGCCGGCGAGGACGTGCACGCCGTCGCCGCCACCAGCAGGGCCACCCCCGCGGCCAGTACCCGCCCGCCGCGCCGCATCGCGGCCCCCGCCCTGGTCGTCCTCATCACCGTGCCGCCTGTCCTGCCGTCGAGCCCGCCGAGTGCCGTGCCGTGTCCCGTACTGACCGCCGAGCCGCTCTTCCTGGTCGCCATCGGCCGGTCACTTCCCCTTGGCCGCGTCGACCAGCTTGGCGAGCATCTTGGGATCCGGCACCGCGGCCTGCTTCACCCCGGCCGGCCTCAGGTCCGCCGCGAACGCGGGGTTCTCCCGGCCGGCGGTCTGCAAGCCGAAGGCGGCCGGGTCCGACTGCGGCCGGAAGCCGTACCTGGCCTCCAGCTTGCGCAGCTTGTCGTTGTCGCGCAGCAGGTTGGCCAGCTTCTGCCCGGCCGCGGTGCGCCCGACGACGGTGTGGTCGGAGGAGATGGTGGTGTCCGGGTACAGCACCACCATGTCGCCGGTGTTCTTGCCCTCCACCGCCAGTTGGGCCGCCTGCGACTCGTAGGCGAGCACCAGCGGATTGCCGACGTTCGAGAGGAAGTCCCGGAACGGCTCGTCACTGCTGCTCTTCTGGATGCCCTGCCTGGAGGTCAGCGCGAGCAGGAGGCTCTTCACCTGCTGGACCTCGGCGTCGGTCGAGACCACCTGGTGGTTGTTCAGCAGGAACGAGACGAGCGCGATGTACAGGGCGCCGGAGGAGGACTCGGACGGGTCGGTGGTGGTCATGTAGATCGACCCGCTGAGGTCCGGCTCCTCCTTGGCCCCGTCGAGCTCCTCCCACTTCCGGCCGGCCTTGACCAGGTTGAGGTACTCGTCCATCTTGAACGTCCACACCCGGGAGTTCTGGTCCTGGGAGGCCAGCCCGTTCCGCGCCAGCACCTTGGCCGTGGACTGGTGCGCCAGCACCACCAGCGGGGAGTAGAACGGACGGATCGGCGCGTCCTTGAGCTGCAGCTGCCCGCGGATCGCCTCGGCCGGCGACAGGCTGGCCGGGAAGGCGAAGTCGAGCTGGTCGAGCTTGCTCTCGTTCATCAGCCACGAACCGGTGGTCTGCACATCCACCTTGAGACCCTGCTCGGCCAGCGCCGCCGTCACGTCCGGGTCCTTGAAGAAGTCGCGCTTCTCGGATCCGATCACGCCGGTGATGCTGACAACCTTGGGCCCCGGATCGTCGCCGGGCGTTTTGAGCAGCGCGAACGCCACCCCGCCGAGCAGCACCAGGGCCGCGATCACTCCGAACGCACGCTTCATGCCGGACGATTCCCCCTCGTCGGAACGCTGTCCGGGCTCCCACCCGGGTGACGAGCGTCCCGCCGGGCCGCGAGCGACGGCCGACGGCGCGGTGAACCAGGGGTGAACACCCCTTCACGGAATCGCATCGACGGACCCGGGCGGGTCCGGCCGCCGCAGCCGTCCCGGGAGCGCCCCGCCGGCCCGCCGCGTCAACCGGCCGGGCCCTCCGTCGCCCGCTCGGGAGGGTATGGGCGACGATGTGTCAGATTGTTCAACTCGCCTTCCTGCAAAGGTCATCCCGGGGGCCGGACGGAGGTCGATGTTACGCGCCGGTAATGCCTACCCTCAGCAGTATGCGCCGAGCAAAAATCGTCTGTACCCTCGGGCCAGCCACCGACTCGTACGACCAGATCAAGGCCCTGGTCGACGCCGGGATGGACATCGCCCGCTTCAATCTGAGCCACGGCTCCCACGTCGAGCACGAGGAGCGCTACCGCCGGGTCCGCAAGGCCGCCGACGAGACCGGCCGCAGCGTCGGTGTGCTCGCCGACCTTCAAGGTCCGAAGATCCGCCTGGAGACCTTCGCCGAAGGTCCGGTACTTCTCGAACGCGGCGACGAGTTCACGATCTCCACCGACAAGGGCGTCGTGGGAGACCAGAACATCTGCGGCACCACCTACCCGGGCCTCGCCGCGGACGTCACGAGCGGCGAGCGGATCCTCGTCGACGACGGCCGGGTCGCCCTGGAGGTCGTCGAGGTCGACGGCCCGCTGGTCCGCTGCACCGTCGTCGAGGGCGGCCTCGTCTCCGACCACAAGGGCCTCAACCTCCCCGGCGTCGCCGTCTCCGTCCCCGCCCTCAGCGACAAGGACGTCGCCGACCTGCGCTGGGCCCTGCGGACCGGCGCCGACCTGATCGCGCTCTCCTTCGTCCGCAGCGGCCGCGACATCGAGGACGTCCACCGCGTGATGGCGGAGGAGGGGCGCTTCGTCCCCGTCATCGCCAAGGTGGAGAAGCCGCAGGCGGTCGACCACCTGGAATCCATCGTCGACGCCTTCGACGGCGTCATGGTGGCCCGCGGCGACCTGGGCGTGGAGATGCCCCTCGAACAGGTCCCGATGGTCCAGAAGCGCGCCGTCAAGCTGGCCAAGCGCAACGCCAAGCCGGTCATCGTCGCCACCCAGATGCTCGACTCGATGATCAACGCCTCCCGCCCCACCCGCGCCGAGGCCTCCGACGTGGCCAACGCCGTCCTCGACGGCAGCGACGCCGTGATGCTCTCCGGCGAGACCTCCGTCGGCAAGTACCCCGTCGAGACCGTCCGGACCATGGGCCGCATCATCGAGGCCGCCGAACAGGACATCCTCGCCGCCGGCCTCCCGCCCCTCACCACCGGCACCAAGCCGCGCACGCAGGGCGGCGCCGTCGCCCGCGCGGCCGCCGAAATCGGCGACTTCCTGGGCGCCAAGTACCTGATCGCCTTCACCCAGTCCGGCGACACCGCCCGCCGCCTCACCCGCTCCCGCTCGCCCATCCCCGTGCTCGCCTTCACCTACGAGCCCGCCGTCCGCAGCCAACTCGCCCTCACCTGGGGCGTGGAGACCTTCCTCGGCCCCTTCGCCCCCACCACGGACGAGATGGTCGAACAGGTCGACGCCGCGCTGCTCTCCCTCGGCCGCTGTCAGAAGGGCGACATCGTCGTCATCACCGCCGGCTCCCCACCCGGCCTCGCCGGCTCCACCAACCTCGTCCGCGTCCACCACGTGGGGACGCTGGACAACTGACCGGCGCCGGTGCGGTTCCGCCCCGGGCGGAACCGCACCGGAGTCAGTACTCGGCCCCGATGTGGGCGTCCACGAGGGCGACGGAGTCCTTGCAAGGGCGACGGAGACGTTGACGGCACCGGTGGCGCGGCTGACCTGGCGTGAGGTCAGCCCGGATGCGTGGAGGTCGACTGCTCGCCGCCGTGTCGTACATGCGGGCGAGTCTGCGGCGCGCGATGGCACGACAGGCCGAAAGTCGTGCGAATCTTCATTCGAAATAATGAAGATCGCCAACCGTCCTGCGGTTTAGGCGACCTTGGAATTGAAGGAAAAGTACCCCGGGTGGGATTCGAACCCACGCTGTATGGTGTTTGAGACCATTGCCTCTTCCGCTGGGCTACCGGGGCAACCGCTGAATCGAAGGTTGCCCCCGACCCTGCTTGGTCTCAAACATACCGTGTCTAGGTACCCTCGTGCATGCAGTACCCCGCCGGAACGAGGAGCCCCGTGAGCACCGCCGACGAGCAGGCAGAGCCGCTTGAGACCGATATGCCCCAGATCACCCGAATTGTGATCGCCGAGGACGAGGCGTTGATCCGCCTCGACCTGAAGGAGATGCTCGAAGAGGAGGGGTACACCGTCGTCGGCGAGGCCGGTGACGGGGCGACGGCGGTGAGGCTGGTCCAGGAGCTGCGGCCCGACCTGGCGATCCTGGACGTGAAGATGCCCGTGCTGGACGGCCTCTCCGCCGCCGAGCAGATCCACGAGGCGCACCTGGCGCCCGTCCTGATGCTGACCGCGTTCTCGCAGCGCGAGCTGGTGGACCGGGCCCGGGACGCGGGCGCGATGGCCTACATCGTGAAGCCGTTCTCCAAGAGCGACCTGGTGCCCGCGATCGAGATGGCGGTCTCCCGCTACACCGAGATGCGGACGCTGGAGGAGGAGATCGCGGATCTCACCCAGCGGCTGGAGACCCGCAAGCTGGTGGACCGGGCGAAGAGCGTGCTCCAGACCAAGTTCGGTCTGAACGAGCCGGCCGCGTTCCGGTGGATCCAGAAGACCTCGATGGACCGTCGGATGACGATGGCCGCGGTCGCGGAGGCCGTGATCGAGGAGGGCGAGGCGCAGGACAAGAAGAAGGCCGACGAGGGCAAGCCGGAGGCCTGAGGCGCCCTGAGAAGCCCGAGAAGCACGGCAGGGGCCCCGTCCGTTCGGACGGGGCCCCTGGTTGGTCGTACGGGCGGGTCAGTCCTCGCCGAGGTAGGCCTTGCGGACGGACTCGTCGTGCAGCAGGTCGGCGCCGGTGCCCTTGAGGACGATGCGGCCGGTCTCCATCACGTAGCCGTGGTCGGAGAGCGAGAGCGCGGCCTGGGCGTTCTGCTCGACCAGCAGGATGGTCGTCCCGCCGGCCTTGAGTTCCACGATGGTCGCCATGATCTTCTGCATCATCAGCGGGGAGAGGCCCATCGACGGCTCGTCGAGCATCAGCAGCTTCGGCTGGGACATCAGCGCGCGGCCCATCGCGAGCATCTGCTGCTCGCCGCCGGAGAGGGTGCCGGCGGCCTGCTTGCGCCGTTCGCCGAGGATGGGGAACAGGCCGTAGGCGCGTTCCACGTCGGCCGCGATGCCTGCGGTGTCGCTGCGCAGGAACGCGCCGAGCAGCAGGTTCTCCTCGATGGTCATGCGCGGGAAGATGTGCCGGCCCTCGGGGGAGTGGGCGAGCCCGAGCGCGACGATCTTGTGGGCGGGGACGGTGGTGAGGGGTTGGCCGTCGAAGGTGACCGTGCCACCGGTGGGCTTGAGCAGGCCGGACAGGGTGCGCAGGGTGGTGGTCTTGCCGGCGCCGTTGGTGCCGATCAGGGTGGTGACCTCGCCCTGGTTGACGGTGAAGCTGATGCCCTTGACGGCTTCGATCTTGCCGTAGGCGACGCGGAGGTCCTTGACCTCGAGGAGTGCGGTCACTGGTCGGTCTCCGTTGCTGCGGGGGCGGTGCCTTCGAGCGGTGCGCCGAGGTAGGCGGTGATGACGCGTTCGTCGCTCTGGACGGTCTCGCGGTCGCCTTCGACGATCTTCTGGCCCTGGACCAGGACGGCGGTGCGGTCGCACAGGTTGAAGATGAACCGCATGTCGTGCTCGATGACGAGGATGGAGACGCCCTTGTCACGGATGGCGAAGACCAGTTCCTCGGCGGCCCGGGTCTCCTGCGGGTTCATGCCGGCGGTGGGCTCGTCGAGGAGCAGCAGGCCGGGCTCGGAGGCGAGGGCCCGGGCGATCTCCAGCTTGCGCTGTTCGCCGTAGGGGAGGTTGCGGGCGAGGTGCTCGGCCTTGTCGGCGAGTCCGGTGAACTGGAGGAGGTCCATGGCGCGGGCGCGGCTCTCGGCCTCGGCACGGTGGTAGCCGGGGCCGCGCAGGATGGCGGAGAAGATGCCTTCCTTGGTGCGGCTGTGCCGGCCGACGAGGACGTTCTCCAGGACGGTCATGTTGGCGAAGAGCCGGATGTTCTGGAAGGTGCGGGCGATGCCGGCCTGGGTGACGAGGTGGGGCTTGGGGGGCAGGACGGTGCCGCGGTAGGAGACGCGTCCTTCGGTGGGCACGTAGAGGCCGGTGAGGCAGTTGAAGAAGGTGGTCTTGCCGGCGCCGTTGGGGCCGATCAGGCCGATGATCTCGCCCTCGCCGACGGTGAGGGAGACGTCGTTGACGGCGGTGAGGCCGCCGAACCGCATGGTGACGCCGGAGACTTCGAGCAGGGGCTTGGCGGGGGCGGGGCGGTCGGAGACCGATGCGGGGGCGTCGGTGGTGGTCATCTGGCTGGTCACGCCCCTGCCTTGGTGAGGGCGACGGTGTCGCCGGTGAGCTGCGTGGGGATCGCGGCCTCGTGGAACTCCAGCTGGCGGCGCCGGTTGGGGATGAGCCCCTCGGGGCGGACGCGCATCAGCACGATGAGGGCGATGCCGAAGGCGAGCAGCTGGTAGTTGGAGAGGAATTCGAGCTTCTTCGGGACGAGGAAGAGGAGGGTGGCGCCGGCCAGCGGGCCGCTGATGGTGCCCATGCCGCCGAGGATGACGGCGGCGAGCAGGAAGGCGGAGTTGGGCGGCAGGGCCTCGGCGAAGGTGTACTGGTCGGGGGTGACGGTGTAGCTGACGTGGGCCTGGACGGTGCCGGCGAGGCCGGCGAGGCAGGCGCCGAGGGCGAAGGCGAGGAGCTTGAGCCGGAAGCCGTTGATGCCCATGGCTTCGGCGGCGGTCTCGTCCTCGCGGATGGCGACCCAGGCGCGGCCGATGCGGGAATTGCCGACCCGGGCGAAGACGAGCACGACCAGGGCGGTGACCAGGAGCATCAGCAGGTAGTAGTTGGAGAACCGGCCGAGTTCGACGCCGAGGACGGTGTGCGGCTTGCCGAGGTCGAAGCCGAGGATCTGGAGGTCGGGGATCCGCGGGATGCCGTTGGAGCCGTTGGTGATCTTGGGGCCGGTGGTGCCGTTGAGGTTGAGCATGGTGATGCGGAAGATCTCGCCGAACCCGAGGGTGACGATGGCGAGGTAGTCGCCGCGCAGCCGCAGGGTGGGGGCGCCGATCAGGACGCCGAAGATCATCGAGACCACGGCGCCGGTCAGCATCGCGGCCCAGAACGGGAACTGGACGTGGATCGGCGAGGCGGGGGAGCCGGAGACCAGGGCGGCGGCGTAGGCGCCGACGCCGAGGAAGGCGACGTACCCGAGGTCGAGCAGACCGGCCAGGCCGACGACGATGTTGAGGCCGAGGGCGACGGTGGCGAAGATCAGGATGTTGGCGGCGACCGAGGTGTACTGGTCGCTGGTCTGGGTGAACGGGAAGCCCGCGGCGGCGGCGAAGGCGGCGCCGGTGGTGACCGGGCGGTGCTTGACGGTCAGCGCGCGCAGCCGGGCCAGCAGGCCGGCCTTGCCGAGTGCGGAGATCACGGCGGCGGCCAGCAGCAGGTAGGCGATGAAGAGCTCGCCGTACTCGGTGTCGATGCCGAAGGTGATCGCGAACAGGCCGACGGCGAAGGCCGCGACGATGAGCAGGACCTCCACCCAGGAGGGCAGTTCGCGGGCGGCGGGCAGCGGGCGCTCGACGGTGCCGAGCCGGAGCCCGCTGTTGGCGAGGTGGCCCAGCTGGAGCAGCAGGACGGCGCCGGTGGCGATCACGAGGGCGCCGGCCAGGGCGGTCAGCACCGGGGCGACGGGCTTGTCCTCGGGGATGGCGTGGGTGGCGAACCAGGCGATCGGGGCGGCGGGGACGAGCAGGAAGAGCCGCCGGTCGAGGATCCGCAGCGGCACGTGGGTGCGCCGGTCGAGCGGGAGGCCGAGGGTGCCGGCGAGGGCGAGCAGGGAGCCGAGGGCGGCGACCCAGCCGCCCGGTTCGAGGTTGGCGAGGCCGCCGAGGTCGACCGAGATGGCGATGACGGAGAACCAGCTGACGGCGAAGGCGCCGGCGGCGGCGAGCAGGACGGCGTTGTTGCTGCGGGCGGGCGCGATCCAGCGCAGGCCGGGGACGCCCTGGGTGGCGAGCAGCACGGCGAGGGTGAGCAGGCCGGCGGTGAGGGCGAGCCATTGGAGGCCGGCGGGGGAGCCGTAGTAGGTGAGGTCGCCGGGGAACTCGTCGGTCCAGGTCCAGGACATCAGGGCGGAGGCGGCGGTGGCGACGGCGCCCAGGCCGGTGAGGAGGGCGGCGGCGCGGGCCGGCAGCGGGACGACCGGGGTGGTCTCGGTGGTCGAGGTGGTGGTCATGGTGCTCACGCCCTGTCCGCGACGCGTTCGCCGAGCAGGCCCTGAGGTCGGACGAGCAGGACGAGGATGAGGAGTACGAAGGCCCAGACGTCCTTCCAGGCGCCGCCTCCGAAGAGGTGCATGCCGGGCAGGTGCTGGATGTAGCCGGTGGCGAGGGCTTCGGCGAGGCCGAGGGCGACGCCGCCGAGCATGGCGCCGTAGATGTTGCCGATGCCGCCGAGGACGGCGGCGGTGAAGGCCTTGAGGCCGAGGATGAAGCCCATCCGGAAGTCGACCTGGCCGCTGCGCAGGCCGTAGGCGACGGCGGCGACGGCGGCGAAGGCGGCACCGATGGCGAAGGCCATGACGATGATCCGGTCGGTGTCGATGCCCATGAGCTTGGCGGTGTCGGGGTCCTGGCTGGTGGCCTGCATGGCGCGGCCGGAGCGGGTGCGGGTGACGAACCAGCCGAGGGCGAGCATGCAGAGCGGGGCGGCGATGATCAGGAAGATGTCGCTGCGCTGGATGGTGACGGAGCCGAGTTCGAAGGGGTCACCGGGGATCTTGGGGAAGACCCGGGCCTTCTTCGCGTCGGGGTAGAACGAGAAGACCAGCTGCTGGAGGACGATCGACAGGCCGATCGCGGTGATCAGCGGGGCGAGCCGGGGGGCGCTGCGCAGCGGCCGGTAGGCGAAGCGCTCGGCGGCGACGGCGGTGAGGGTGGAGACCAGGATGCCGGCGATCAGCATCAGCGGTAGGGCCAGCCAGAGTGTGGTGCCGCCGGGGAGGGCGAGGTAGGCGGTCAGGGCGCCGAAGCCGCCGACCATGACGATCTCGCCGTGGGCGAAGTTGATGAGCTGGACGATGCCGTAGACCATCGTGTAGCCGATCGCGACGAGCCCGTAGAGGGCGCCGAGGATCAGGCCGTTGGCCAGCTGCTGCGGTAGGTCGTGCACCGCTGGGCCTCCGTTGTGCGTGTGGTGGGTCCGCGTGGGTGGTGGATGTGGGGGCGCGCGGGGGCACTCGTGGCGCCCCCGCGCGCTTTGTTCCGACGTGCTGCGGCTGTGCCGACGTGCGGTCGGGTCAGCCGTTCGACGTGCCGACGTGCGGGCGGCTCGGCCGTTCGGCCGGGCCGCCGCGCGGTCGGGTCAGCCGCTGAAGGTGCCGGACTTCTCCACGGCCCACTTGCCGTCCTTGACGGTGTAGACGGTGAGCTGCTTGTTGGTGGTGTCGCCGAACTCGTCGAAGGAGACCTTGCCGGTCACGCCGTCGAAGGAGATCTTCTGGACGGCCTCGACGACCTTGGCGCGGGGGCTGTCGGGGAGCTTGCCGCTGTTGGCGGCCACGACGGCCTTGACGCCCTCGATGATGGCCCAGGCGCTGTCGTAGGAGTAGCCGCCGTAGGTCTCGTAGGCGTCCTTGTAGCCGGCCGTCTTGTAGTCGGCGATGAACTTGGCGGCGGTGGGGAGCGCCTCGACGGGCAGGCCGACGGCGGTGGCGTAGTCGCCCTGGCTCTTGGGGTTGAGCTTGATGAAGTCACCGCTCTGGATGCCGTCGCCGCCCATCAGCGGGATGTTGACGCCGGCGTCCTTGAGCTGGAGGGAGAGCGGGCCGGCGGCGGGGTACTCGCCGCCGTAGTAGACGGCCTCGGCGCCGGAGTTCTTGACCTTGGTGACGACGGCGGCGAAGTCGCGGTCGTCGGGGTTGACGTGCTCCTCGCCGACGATGGCGCCGCCCTGCTTGGTGAACTCGCCCTTGAAGGTGGCGGCGAGGCCGGCGCCGTAGGTCTTCTGGTCGTCGATGAGGAAGACCTTGGTCTTCTTGGCGTCCTTGGCCAGGAACTGGGCCGCGAAGGGGCCCTGCACGGCGTCGGTGGTGGCGGTGCGGAAGTAGGACTTGAAGGGGCGGGCCTTGGTGCCGCTGGCCCACTTCTCGCCCTGGCTGAGGGCGACGCCGGTGTTGGCGGGCGAGATCTGGACGAGGTTGGCGTCGTTGAAGATCTGCTGCATGGACTGGGCGACGCTGGAGTTCAGCGGGCCGACGACGCCGATGACGCTCTTGTCGGCGACCAGCTGGGTGGCGTTCTGCTGGCCCGGGGCGGGCTTGGCGGTGTCGTCCAGGGCCTTGATCTCGAACTTGACGCCCGGGACCTCGTTCTTCTCGTTGGCCTGCTTGACGGCGAGCTCGACGGAGTTGCGGATGCCGAGGCCGAGGGCGGAGAGGTCGCCGGTGAGGGGGGCGTCGACGCCGATGGTGACGGTGGTGGCCCCGGCGTTGCCGTCCCCGGACTTCTTCTCGCCGCGGGATCCGCAGGCGCTGATGCTGAGGGCGCCGATCACGGCAATGCTCACGACAACTGCTGAACGGTGACGCACAGGGGTCCCCTTCGGTTCAGGAGGGCGCCGCGCCTGAGTGGCGGGAGCCGGGATGCGCGGTGGGGCTGGCCCACTCCGGTGGCGCGGTGACTGGCCGTGACTCTAGATGCCCCTGGGCGGCTCGGGCAGTGGTGTGGCGAGGCTGTGATTCTCTTGTTATGAGCACACGGAGCGACCGTCTCACCATGTGGTCGTTCCGGTTCGATCGATCCCGCACCGTTGGGCATCTACTCGCCGGTAGGTTGATGTAAGGGCCAGAAATGCAGGTGACTCCTGGCTTCACCGATAATCGGACACGACTGTCCGCAGTACAGGTGTCGGGCGTGTGCGTCCGAATATCGGACAATCGAGCGGGTGGTCACGAGTTTCCGGGTCGATGCGGCCCCGGAGGCGGTCGAAAGCTCGGATTTCCTGCTTGTTACGCAGTGTTACATCCTTGAAAGTGTGCGAAAACGCGGCCGCCCCCTTGTTCGGATCAACGCCTGCCCAGGGCAGTCGAAGGTCAAACAAGGGGGCGGACAAGGGAATTGATGACCGGTCGGCCCGGCTGACGCGCCATTGGCGGGCCGGCCGGGGCGACGGGGCGTCAGAGGTCGCGGAGCATGCAGGTCAGGCGGCAGCTGGTGATCCGCTTGCCGGTGTCGTCGGTGATCGCGATCTCGTACGTGGCGGCGGTGCGCCCCTTGAACACGGCGGTGGCGACCCCGGTGATCAGGCCGGAGGTGGCCGAGCGGTGGTGGGTGGCGTTCAGGTCCACGCCCACCGCGTACCGGCCGGGGCCGGCGTGCAGCATCGCGCCGACCGAGCCGAGGGTCTCGGCCAGCGCGGCCGAGGCGCCGCCGTGCAGCAGTCCGTACGGCTGCTGGTTGCCCTCGACGGGCATGGTGCCGACCACCCGGTCGCCGGAGGCCTCGACGACCCGGATGCCGAGCTTGTCGCCGAGGCGGCCGCCGGAGAAGGTGGCCGGGTCGACGCCGAGCTTGGCGAAGTGGTCCAGCACCTCCTGCGGGATGTTCAGGGCGGGAGCCGCGTCGGTGGTGGTCGCCTCGGGGGCCGCTTCGGTCATGGGGGAGCTCCTGCCGCTCGGGGTCACGTCGTCGTGCTGCCTGTGATCGTACGACCGCCCTACTCGGCGGTAGTGATCGCGTCGGGGGGTTGGCGTGGCGGGTCCGTCGTGCCCCCGCCCCGTGTTCGGCCCGCGGGCACGGGCGTCCGCGCGCGCCTCCGGGCCCGGGGTTGCGCGGCGCCCCTTTTGTCGGTGCCGGGCCATAGGATCGGTGGCCGGTAGTGGAATCGGCAGGAACGGACGTTGACGTGGCTACGCAGAGTACGGACAAGGGCGCGGCGGGTGGCGGCGGGGCGCGGCCCCGGCTGATGCTGCTCGACGGGCACTCGATGGCCTACCGGGCGTTCTACGCGCTGCCCGTGGAGAACTTCAACACCTCCACCGGCCAGCCCACCAACGCGGTGTACGGCTTCGCCTCGATGCTCGCCAACACCGTCCGGGACGAGCGGCCCACCCACCTCGCGGTGGCCTTCGACCTCTCCCGGCAGACCTTCCGTTCCGTCGAGTTCCCCGACTACAAGGCCAACCGGGCCAAGACGCCCGACGAGTTCCGCAGCCAGGTCGGCCTGATCGGCGAACTCCTGGACGCCATGCGGGTGCCGCGGATGACGGTCGAGGGCTTCGAGGCCGACGACATCATCGCCACCCTGGCCACCGCCGCCGAGGCGGCCGGCTTCGACGTCGACATCGTCACCGGCGACCGGGACGCGCTCCAACTGGTCACCGAGCACATCACCGTCCTCTACCCGACCAAGGGCGTCTCCGAGCTCACCCGCTACACCCCGGAGAAGGTCGCCGAGAAGTACGGCGTCACCCCCCGCCAGTACCCCGACCTCGCGGCCCTGCGCGGCGACCCGTCCGACAACCTGCCCGGCATCCCGGGCGTCGGTGAGAAGACGGCCGCCAAGTGGGTCAACCAGTTCGGCTCCTTCGACGAACTCGTCGCCCGCGCCGACGAGGTGAAGGGCAAGATCGGCGAGAAGCTGCGGGACAACCTGGACTCGGTGAAGCGCAACCGCGTCCTCACCGAGCTGGTCCGCGACGTCCAACTCCCGCTCGGCGTCGCCGAGCTGGGCCGCGCCGCGTTCGACCGTGAGGCCGTCGCCGCCCTGATGGAGTCGCTGGAGTTCCGCAACGCCAACTTCCGCGACCGGGTCTTCGGCATCGACCCGGCCGCCGTCGAGCCCGAGGCCGCCGCCGAACTCGCCCCCGGCGTCGAGGTGGACGGCGAACTGCTCACCGACCCGGGCACGCTGGCCGAGTGGCTGCGCCGGCACGCCGACGACAAGGCCCCGGTCGCCCTGGCCGCCGTCTACCAGTGGGCGCTGGGCGCCGGCGAGGTCACCGAGATCGCCTTGGCCGTCGGCGAGTCCGCCGCCTGGTTCGACCCGGCGCTGCTCACCGAGGAGGACGAGCGCGCCTTCGCCGCCTGGCTCGCCGACCCGGCCGCCCCCAAGGCCCTGCACATCGCCAAGCAGGTGATGCGCGCCTTCGCCGAGCGCGGCTGGACGATCGAGGGCGTCGTCGCCGACACCGCCCTCGCCGCCTACCTGGAGAAGCCCGGCCGCCGCACCTTCACCCTGGAGGTGCTCGCCGAGGAGTACCTGGCCCGCTCGCTCGCCCCGGCCCCGGTCGCCGAGAGCGGCCAGCTCGCCTTCGACACCCCGGAGGAGGGCGACGGCGTCGACGCCACCGCCGCCCGCGCCCAGGCGCTGATGCTGCAGGCCCGCGCCGTGCTCGACCTCGCCGCGCTCTTCGACACCCGCCTCGCCGAGGTCGGCGCCACCGAGCTGCTGCGCGACATGGAGCTGCCGATCGCCGCCCTGCTGGCCCGGATGGAGCGCACCGGCATCGCCGCCGACCGCGCCTGGCTCACCGGCCTGGAGGCCCAGTTCGCCGCCGAGATCCAGCGCGTGGTGGAGGAGGCGCACGCCGCCGCCGGGCACGAGTTCAACCTGGGCTCGCCCAAGCAGCTCCAGGAGATCCTCTTCGGCGAGCTGGCCCTGCCCAAGACCAAGAAGATCAAGACCGGCTACACCACCGACGCCGACGCGCTCACCTGGCTGGCCACCCAGACCGACAACGAGCTGCCGGTCATCCTGCTCCGCCACCGCGACCAGGCCAAGCTGCGCACCACGGTCGAGGGCCTGCTCAAGACGGTCTCGCCGGCCGGGCGGATCCACACCACCTTCAACCAGATGGTCGCCGCCACCGGCCGGCTCTCCTCGCAGGACCCGAACCTGCAGAACATCCCGGTCCGCACCGAGGAGGGCCGGATGATCCGCCGCGCCTTCGTCGTCGGCGCGGGCTACGAGGCGCTGCTCACCGCCGACTACTCGCAGATCGAGCTGCGCATCATGGCCCACCTCTCCGAGGACGAGGCCCTGATCGAGGCCTTCGCCACCGGCGAGGACCTGCATACCACCGTCGCCTCCCAGGTCTTCGAGGTCCCCGGCGACGCGGTCGACGCCGAGATGCGCCGCAAGATCAAGGCGATGTCCTACGGTCTGGCGTACGGCCTCTCCGCGTACGGGCTCTCCCAGCAGCTCGGCATCAAGCCCGCCGAGGCCCAGGGCCTGATGGACACCTACTTCGAGCGGTTCGGCGGCGTCCGTGACTACCTGCGCCGGGTCGTCGACGAGGCCCGCGCCACCGGCTACACCGAGACCCTGCTCGGCCGCCGCCGCTACCTGCCGGACCTCAACAGCGACAACCGTCAGCGCCGCGAGATGGCCGAGCGGATGGCCCTCAACGCCCCGATCCAGGGCTCGGCCGCCGACATCGTCAAGATCGCCATGCTGCGGGTGGACGAGGCACTGACCACCGCCGGCCTCAGCTCCCGGATGCTGCTCCAGGTGCACGACGAAATCGTGCTGGAGCTGGCCCCCGGCGAGCGCGAGCAGGTCGAGGTGATCGTCCGCGAGCAGATGGCCGGCGCCTACCCGCTGCGCGCCCCGCTCGACGTCTCGGTCGGCGTCGGCGCCGACTGGGAGGCCGCCGCGCACTGACGCGGATCGAAGAGGTGTGGGTGCGGCCCGGGTCGGGTCGCACCCACACCTTTTTCGCGGGCCAGTCCGGCACCGGTCGGGCGGTGCCGTCCGCCGGCCATCGAAGCCCCGTCTTCACGGAGGGGACGGCTCCCGGGGGTTGATCCGGCGTCAGGGAGCCTCTTCACTTGTCATGGCGCCGACGTCCTTGATCGTGGTGCGGCGCCGTTCGACCGCTCCGCCGCTCGCGCACCTGCTCCGACGCCTGACCTGCTCCACCCGCTCCACCCGCTCCGACGCTCCACCTGCTCCGACGCCTCACCCGACGAGTCTGGAGATCCCTCATGTCCGTGTCCCCTCCGCGGCGCGCCGTCGTGGCGCTCGCGGCCCTGTCGCTGCTCGCGCTCGGCGCCGGCCAGGCCGTGGCCGCCCCGGCCCCGGCACCCGCCCCGGCCGCTCCCGCCGCCCGGGTGTCCACCACCCAGGTGTCCGCGATCGAGGACGAGGTCGCCCGTGCCCTGGCCACCTCCCTCACCGACTCCGCGCTGCGCGACCGGCTGCGGTCCGCGACCGCCGGCGCGGCGTCCGGCGCCGCCGACCTCGGCCCGCTGGCCGCCGCCGCCCAGGGTCCCGCCGCCCGCGGGCTCGCGGCCACCACCGCGCAGGCGGACCGCAGGATCGCCGCCGCCAAGGGCCTCGGCGCCGACCTCGGCCCGCTGCTACGCGTCCAGTTGGCCGACCCGTCGATGCGGGCCGCCCTGGACGCGGGCGCGCCGCCGCTGGTGGCCACCGCCGTCGCCGACGACGACGCCCGCACCGTCCGCGCCTACGACACCGCCGGCCGGGCCCACGCGCTCGACGCCAAGGCGGTGCCCGGGCAGCCGGTCTACCTGGTCGACATCGACACGGCCAGGACGCTGGCCGCCGGAACGGCCGTCCTCCAGCGGGAGTTCGGCGCCCTCGGCCTCGACGCCACCGGCCTGGCCGTGCCGGCCTCCGCCGGCAAGGGCCCGAACGCGGCGCAGGCCGCCGGCGGCTGGTGGGCCACCAAGATCAGCGGCATCGAGGTCGCCGACGACGAGGAGCCCTGGTTCAAGGGCGCCGCCGAGATGTTCGGCCTGGTGACCGGCTTCGGTCAGGACGGCAAGGTCCGGGTCGACTCGGTCGCCATGCCGTACCTCCAGTACGACGGCACGGTGTACCACCCGAACCAGATCCTGGTGAACTGGTCGAACTACAAGTACAACCTGGCGGACGTCGTCCTGATGGAGGACGACGGCGACACCAACTACCTGGCGCTCGCCCAGGCCGTGGCCGCCGTCCTGCTCACCGTCGCCGACCAGGGCGCCTACATCCCGCTGGTCAACGCCGTCCTGGCGGCGCTGCCCACCTCCTGGTGGGTCGACGACCCGGACTACGTGGACTCCTGGTACACCCTCGCCCGCACCAGCTCGGGCCGCCTCAACGGGGCCCGCGGCAACGGCTGGATGACCGTCGAGCCGTACTTCGTCGAGCAGTTCTGACCGGCACGGTCCCGGCCGTCCGCGGGGGCCGACCCCCGCGGACGGCCACCCGGCCGGTCAGCGCCGCGCGTTGGTGCGCTTCGTCGGCTCGGCCGAGGTGGGGTCCTCCGGCCACGGGTGGCGGGGGTAGCGGCCGCGCAGCTCGGCCCGGACGGCCCGGTAGCCCTCGCGCCAGAACGAGGCGAGGTCGCCGGTCACCGCGGCCGTGCGGCCGGCGGGGGAGAGCAGGTGGACGGTGAGGGGGACGCGTCCTCCGGCCAGGGCGGGGGCCGACGTCCAGCCGAAGAGCTCCTGCAACTTGACCGCCAGCAGTGGGCGTCCGGTGGTGTAGTCGACTCGGATCTTCGAGCCCGACGGCACGGTGACGCGCTCGGGGGCGAGTTCGTCCAGCCGGCCTGCCTCGCCGGTGGACCAGGGGAGGAGGCGCTGGAGGGCGGCGGTGGTGTCGATCCTGGCGAGGTCGGAGCGGCGGCGGGCGCGGGAGAGTTCGGGTTCCAGCCACTCGTCGGCGCGGTTGAGCAGGGCCTCGTCGCTGACGTCGGGCCAGGGGGCGCCGATCGCGGAGTGGAGGAAGGCGAGGCGTTCGCGTAGGCCGGGGGTGGGCCAGGACAGGAGGGTGCTGATGCCCTCGCGGGACAGACCTTCCAGCAAGGCGTTCCGGACCAGTGTCGGGTCGGGGCGGGCGAGTGGCTTCTCGGTGAGTTCGACGGCGCCGAGGGAGTCGACCCGGCGGGAGACGACTTCGCCGCGTCGGGTGTCCCAGTGGACTTCGGCGCGGTTGGTGAGCAGGGGCGCGCCGGCGAGGCGGGCGGTGTCCTCGTCGAGCGCGGCGGCGTGCAGCACCCGCGCGGAGGGCGAGCCCGCGGGGCGGTCGGCGACGGCGACGGCCAGCCACGGGAGGGCGCCCAGCGCGGTGCCGGGCGCGAGTTCGGCGGCGGTGCCGGAGGCCATCAGGTACGGGCTGCGCTCGCCGGGCGCGGGCTTCTCCACCCGGGCCCGGGCGATCCGCTCGGGGAAGGCCAGGGCCACGACGAGGCCGACGGCCGCGGCGTCGGGCAGCGCGGTGGCGGGGGCGTCGCCGGCGCCGCGCAGCAGCCGCCGGACCTCCTCGCGCCAGCGGGCGGCGTAGGGGGCACGGGAGTCCCGGACGGTGCGCCACACCGCGCCCAGGTCGTCCCCGAGGGCGCGCGGGGGCTCCTCGGACAGCAGCGCGACCACCTCGGCGGCCCGGCGCGCGCCAACCGCCGGCGCGCCGTCCACCAGGGCGCGGGCGAGGCGCGGGTGCAGGCCGGTACGGGCGAGCCGGGTACCGCGCGGAGTCGCCCGGCCGTCGGCGTCCACCGCGCCGAGCGCCCGCAGGGTCTGCCGGGCGGCGGCCATCGCGCCGGCCGGCGGCCGGTCGGGCAGGGCGAGCCCGGTGGCGTCCGGGTCGCCCCAGCAGGAGGCCTGCAGCGCGAACGGCGTCAGGTCGGCGAGTGCGATCTCGGGGGTCGGGTAGCGGGCGGCGAGGGCGTCCTCGGCCTCCGCCCAGCAGCGGTAGACGGCGCCCGGTGCCTCGCGCCCGGCCCGCCCGGCCCGCTGCCGGGCGGCGGCCAGCGAGGCCCGGACGGTCACCAGGCCGGCCAGGCCGCGCGCGTGGTCGGTGCGCGGCTCGCGGGCCAGTCCGGCGTCCACCACCACCCGGACACCCGGCACGGTCAGCGAGGACTCGGCGACGGCGGTGGCCAGCACCACCCGGCGGCCGTCGCCCGCCGAGAGCGCCGCGTCCTGCACCGGCTGCGGGGCCCGGCCGTGCAGTTGCAGGACCTGGGCCGGGGCGTCCGCGAGCAGCCCGGCGACCCGGGCGATCTCGCCGACACCGGGCAGGAAGCAGAGCACGTCGCCCTGGCGCTCGGTCAGCGCCCGCCGGACGGTGGCGGCGACGTGTTCCAGCAGCGCCGGGTCGACCCGGGTGCCGTGCGCCGGACGGACGGCCCTGGGCGGCGGCGCCCACACCACCTCGACCGGGTGCGAGACGCCGTGCGCCTCGACGACGGGCGCCGGGCCGTCCGCGTCGCCGAGCAGTTCCGCCCAGGCCGCCGTGTCGGAGGTCGCCGAGGCGCAGACGATCCGCAGCTCCGGCCGCAGCGCCGACCGGACGTCCAGCAGGAAGGCGAGCGCGGTGTCGGCGTCCAGGTGCCGTTCGTGGCACTCGTCCAGCACCACCACGTCGACGCCGGGCAGTTCCTGGTCACGCTGGAGGCGCTGGAGCAGCACACCGGTGGTCACCACCTCGACCACCGTCCGCGGTCCGACCCGGCGCTCGCCGCGCACGGTGTGGCCGACCTCGGCCCCCACCGCCGAGCCGAGCAGCCAGGCCATCCGCCGGGCCGCCGCCCGCACGGCCAGCCGGCGCGGTTCGGCGACCAGCACCCGGCGGACCGGGCGTGCGCCGTCCTCGGTGAGCAGCCCGGCCAGGGCCAGCGGCACCAGCGTGGTCTTGCCGGTGCCGGGCGGGGCGGCCAGCACGGCGACCCCGCGCTCGTCGAGCGCGTGGTGCAGGGCCGGCAGGGCGGTACGGACGGGCAGTTCGCGCCAGGCGGGGTTCACCCGCACAGTCTCCCCGATCACGGCGGCCCCGTCCGGGGGCCGGGTGCGTCGGCGCAGCGGCGGCCCGGCGGATGGCCCGGCCGCTCGGCTCAGTCCCGTTCGGAGACGAAGATCGCCGTGCCCGGGATCAGCCGCCCGCGCAGTGGCGACCAGCCGCCCCACTCCTGGTCGAGCCCGGCCGGCCACTGCGGCTCGACCACGTCCAGCAGCCGGAACCCGGCGCCGACCAGCTCGCGCACCCGGTCCCCGATGGTGCGGTGGTGCTCGACGTAGGTGGCCCGGCCCTGCTCGTCCTGCTCGACGTAGGGGGTGCGGTCGAAGTACGAGGAGGTGGCGGTCAGCCCCTCGACACCGGGCTCGTCGGGGAACGCCCAGCGAATCGGGTGGGTCACCGAGAACACCCAGCGCCCGCCGGGCCGCAGCACCCGGTGCACCTCGCGCATGAGTGCGGCGGTGTCGGCGCTGAACGGCACCGCCCCGTACGCCGAGCAGGCCAGGTCGAAGGCGCCGTCGGCGAACGGCAGCACCGCCGCGTCGGCCTGGACCACCGGGACGGGCGCGCCGCCGCGGGCCAGGTCGATCCGCCGGGAGTGCTGGAGCTGGCGGTGGGAGATGTCCAGGGCGACCGGCCGGGCGCCCCGAGCGGCCAGCCAGCGCGAGCCCTGGGCGGCGCCGGCGCCGATCTCCAGGACGCTGCGGCCGGCGACCTCCCCGAGCAGTCGGGCGTCCGCCTCGTCCAGGCCCTCCGGGCACCAGGTGAAGCGGTCGTCGCCGAGGAACTCGCCGTGCTCGTCCTGGTACTCGTCGGCGTTGCGGTCCCACCAGTGGCGGCTGGCCCGGCTGCTCTCGTCGGCCTCGGCCTCGCGCCTTAGCGCGTCGTCGCCGTCGTCGTCAAGATCATGCGGGTCGGGCAGGGGGGTGGTGGCCACGGTGATAGAGCCCATCGCGTAGGGTGTGGTCTGCGGAAGCGCCGCTGCCGCGACCCGGCCCGTCAGGGCCCGGATCCAGGCGGTGGCATCCGGGGAAGGGCTTCCTGCGGCCGCCACCATGAGGTGCGCAATCGGAGGATATGGCCTGATCCATACCGGCCTCCACCGTCTTGACGCCCTTGGCGTTGACCGTGCCTGGCCGTCCCCGTATGCTACAAGTTGCGCTGCGGGCCTGCGCGCCTCGGACGGAGCAGGTCGCGCTCGCATCTGTCGAAGACCCCACGGTCGCAAGACGGACACCGGATTTCTCGCTGTGCGGGATTCCCAGGTGCTCCGTGTTCTTGGCTGTCCGGCTTTCGGTGGGAGCGATACGGGCCCTCCGCGTGGCATTACCTACGACTTCATGTCCGTACCGGAGCCCTTTTCCTAATGACGAGCCCCACCGACTCCTCCCTCAGCACCACCCCGCAGGTCGCGGTCAACGACATCGGCGACGCTGAGGCGTTCCTCGCCGCGATCGACGAGACCATCAAGTACTTCAACGATGGCGACATCGTCGAGGGCGTCATCGTGAAGGTCGACCGTGACGAGGTGCTCCTCGACATCGGTTACAAGACCGAGGGCGTCATCCCGTCCCGTGAGCTCTCGATCAAGCACGACGTCGACCCGCACGAGGTCGTCTCCGTCGGGGACAACATCGAGGCCCTGGTTCTCCAGAAGGAGGACAAGGAGGGTCGTCTCATCCTGTCCAAGAAGCGCGCTCAGTACGAGCGTGCCTGGGGCACGATCGAGAAGATCAAGGAAGAGGACGGCATCGTCACCGGTACCGTCATCGAGGTCGTCAAGGGTGGTCTCATCCTCGACATCGGCCTCCGTGGCTTCCTGCCGGCCTCGCTCGTCGAGATGCGCCGCGTCCGCGACCTCCAGCCCTACGTGGGCAAGGAGCTCGAGGCCAAGATCATCGAGCTGGACAAGAACCGCAACAACGTGGTCCTGTCCCGCCGTGCCTGGCTGGAGCAGACCCAGAGCGAGGTCCGCCAGACCTTCCTCACCACCCTGCAGAAGGGCCAGGTGCGCTCCGGCGTCGTTTCCTCGATCGTCAACTTCGGTGCGTTCGTGGACCTCGGCGGCGTCGACGGTCTGGTCCACGTCTCCGAGCTGTCCTGGAAGCACATCGACCACCCGTCCGAGGTTGTCGAGGTCGGCCAGGAGGTCACCGTCGAGGTTCTCGACGTTGACATGGACCGCGAGCGCGTCTCCCTGTCGCTGAAGGCGACCCAGGAGGACCCGTGGCAGCAGTTCGCCCGTACCCACCAGATCGGCCAGGTCGTTCCGGGTAAGGTCACCAAGCTGGTTCCGTTCGGTGCGTTCGTCCGCGTGGACGAGGGCATCGAGGGTCTGGTCCACATCTCCGAGCTGGCCGAGCGCCACGTCGAGATCCCGGAGCAGGTCGTCCAGGTCGGCGACGAGATCTTCGTCAAGGTCATCGACATCGACCTCGAGCGTCGTCGCATCAGCCTCTCGCTGAAGCAGGCCAACGAGGCCCTCGGTGCCAACCCGGCCGAGGTCGAGTTCGACCCGACCCTGTACGGCATGGCCGCTTCGTACGACGACCAGGGCAACTACATCTACCCGGAGGGCTTCGACCCCGAGGCGAACGACTGGCTGCCCGGCTTCGAGAAGCAGCGTGAGGAGTGGGAGCGCCAGTACGCCGAGGCGCAGTCCCGCTTCGAGCAGCACCAGGCCCAGGTCATCAAGAGCCGCGAGGCCGACGCCGAGGCCGCTGCCGAGGGTGGCGACGCGGTTGCCGCCGCCGCCGGTGGCTCGTACTCCTCCAGCAGCGACGAGGGCTCCGGCGCTCTCGCTTCGGACGAGGCCCTGGCTGCCCTGCGCGAGAAGCTGGCGGGCGGCCAGAGCTGAGCTCTCGCCCCTTGCTAGTGCCCTGCGCATAGCCGCTTGATCGATGAGCCCCACCCGGTACTCCGGGTGGGGCTCATCGTTTTGGGCATCCGCTGTTCTGGGCATTCGCGCAGAGCCTCCGGCCGGCTCTTATTCATTCCTTATCCGCTGAATTTTTGTGATAAGGGGCTCATCGGGCGGCTATGGGTGATTCAGGACCAAGGCCCTACCTTGGGATGAGTTGCCCGACGGGTCGCTCACCCGGCCCCACACGCTAGGCACCCCCCGCACATGCGCCGTAGCACCGCAGTGACACCCCCTGCCACCACGTCCAGCGGCCGAAAGGTCGACGGGCGGCTCGCCGCCCTCGGCCGGTTCTGCTTCCGGTACCGGCGCTGGGTTCTCGGCCTCTGGGCCGTCGTCCTGGTGGTCGGGGTCCTGATCGGTGGCCGGGTCTTCGAGGGATCCGTGGCCGGTGCCTCCTCGGCCAGTTCCGAGGCCGACCGCGGCGGCGCGGTGGTCACCGCGGCCGATCCCGCCCGAGGCACCGTGGCCGCGGTGGTCGACGGCAGGCCCGTCGACGACCAGGGCGTCCGGGACGCCGTCACCCGCGCGACCGCCGAGATCGCCGCACTGCCCGGGGTCTCCTCGGTCACCGACGCCTACGGCCCCGGCCCGGCGGGCGCCGCGCTGCGCTCCGCCGACGGCAACGCCGGCCTGGTCTCGGTCCGGATGGCCGACGACAGCACCGGTGCGCAGACCGACGCCGTCACCCAGCGCCTCGCCGGGATCCGGGCCGACGGGGCCCATGTCACCGTGGGCGGCGACCTCGTGCTGGAGCAGGAGGTCAAGAAGCAGACCGAGAAGGACACCCGGTTCGGCGAGATCGTCACCCTGCCGCTCACCCTGGTCGTCATGGTGCTGGTCTTCGGCGGTCTGGCCGCCGCCAGCCTGCCGGTGATCGGCGCGGTCGCCTCGGTGGGAGGTGCGCTGCTGGCCATGTTCGGGTTCAGCAAGATCATGGACATCGACACCAGCGTGCTGCCGATCGCCACCGTGCTGGGGCTGGGCCTCTCGATCGACTACGCCCTGCTCATGGTGAATCGTTTCCGCGAGGAACGCGGCCACGGAGCGGACATCGCCGCCGCCGTCGAACGGACCGCCGCCACCGCCGGCCGGACCGTCGCCTTCTCCGGACTGACCGTCGCCGTGGCGCTCTCCGGCCTCTTCGTCTTCACCAGCCCGGTGCTCGGCGCGGTCGCCGCCGCCGGGGTGAGCGTGGTGGTGATCGCGGTCGCCGCCGCACTGACCCTGATCCCCGCGCTGCTCGGCTTCGCCGGGAGCCGGATCAAGGCGCCCGCCGCGCCCGTTCCCGACGAGGGCTTCTTCAGCCGCACCGTCCGCCGGGTGCGCAAGCGCGCCGTCCCCGTCGCGCTCGCCTGTACCGCGTTGCTGATGGCCGCCGGGGCACCGTTCCTGCACGCCGACATGCGCACCTCCGGCGCCGCCGTGCTGCCCGCCTCCTCGGCCGGCCGGCAGGTGGCCGAGACCGTCGACCAGCGCTTCCCGCAGGCCTCGCAGGCGCCGATCACCGTGGTCGTCGAGGGCGGCGCACCGGCGGCCCAGGCGTACGCGGACGGCGTGGTCGCCCAGCTGCCCGGTGTCGACGGCGTCCGGGCGGTGACGCCGGTCACCGACGAGCTCTCCACCATCGACGTGCTGGTGCACGGCGACCCCCAGGGCGGCGAGGCCAAGCAGGTGGTCAAGGAACTGCGCGCCGACCGGGGCGGGCTCACCACCTACGTGACCGGCGGGGCCGCCTCGGTGGTCGACTTCCAGCACGAACTGCTCACCCGGGGGCCGATCGCGCTCGGCCTGGTGGCGCTCGGCACGCTGGTGCTGCTCTTCCTGATGACCGGCTCGGTGGTGATGCCGGTCAAGGCCCTGCTGATGAACCTGCTCTCCCTGGGCGCCTCGCTGGGCGCGCTCACCCTGGTCTTCCAGGACGGCTGGTTCAGCGGCCTGCTCGGCTTCAGCTCCACCGGCGGGCTGGAGACGTTCATACCGGTCCTGGTCTTCGCCTTCGCGTTCGGGCTGTCGATGGACTACGAAGTGTTCCTGCTCGCCCGGATCAAGGAGCTGCGGGACAAGGGGCACAGCTGTACCCGCGCCGTCGAACTGGGCGTCCAGCGCAGCGGGAAGATCATCACCTCGGCGGCCCTGCTGATGGTGATCGTGTTCGCCGGATTCGCGCTCGGGGACATGTTGATGGTCAAGCAGATGGGCATCGCGCTGGCCGTCGCCGTGGCGGTGGACGCCACCCTGGTCCGCTGTCTGCTCGTCCCCGCCGCGATGAGCCTCTTCGGCGAGTTCAACTGGTGGGCCCCGGCCCCGCTGCGCCGGCTGCACCGCCGGTTCGGCCTGAGCGAGCACGTCGAACTTCCGACCATCGAGCCGGCCGTGCTGCCGGCGCAGCGGACACCGGTGCACGACCTGGCGGGCGCCGGAGCGGGCGCGCGCGGCTGAGGCCCCGGCCGGCCCGGCGGCTTCGACCGCTGCGACCGGCCGGGTCGGTGGCCGCCGGTCCGGCTCAGCCGGGCTGCCGGAGCAGGGCGAGCCGGCTGGCGGTGCGGTCGAGGTCGCGCAGCAGACCGGAGTCGGCGGGCAGCCCGGCCAGCGGGTCGGCCCCGATCAGCACCAGGCGGGTGTCGCGGTCGCAGCAGACGTCGACCAGGTTGGCGAAGCGCTGCCGGGCGTCGGGGGAGGCGTCGGCCAGCGGCGGCACCCCGTCCAGGACGAGGGTGGGGAATCGCTCGGCGAGCACCAGGTAGTCCGGTACGGCGGTGCGGCCCTCGCAGAGCTCGTCGAAGCCGAACCAGACCAGAGCGTCGCGGACCGCCCGGGCCGGCAGCTCGCGGTGGTGCGCCGCCACCGGGCCGGCCTCCTCGGGCCGGGGCGGGGTGAGGCCCGCGGCCTCCTCCGTCCCGGCGGCCAGCCGGGCCCCCAGGGTGAAGCGCCGTCGCGCGTCGTCCGATCGCGGCTGCCGCCGGAAGTCCACCGCCCCGGAGACGTCCAGGACGTCCATCCGCTCCTCGATCAGCCTGATCGTCGGCTCGAAGAGGTGGTGGTAGAGCGGGTTGGGCATCAGCCCGGCGGGCGGGTAGTTGGAGGTGGTGACCAGGGTGATCCGGCGGTTCAGCAGGGTGGTGAAGAGCCGGGCGACCAGCATGGCGTCACCCGCGTCGTGGGCGTGGAACTCGTCGAAGACGAGGAGCCGGCAGTCGCCGAGCAGCTCGTCGACGGCCCGGTCCACAGCCGAGCCCTCCCGGTGGGCGGGCGACTCCTGCGCGACGCCCTCGTGCAGCCGGCGGAAGAAGTCGTGGAAGTGCAGCCGCCGTTTGCGGGGGGTGGGCAGGCCGTCGAGGAAGGTGTCCACCAGCCAGCTCTTGCCGCGGCCGACCGGACCCCAGAGGTAGAGGTGGCGCGGTGGCCGCCGCGGTCGCCAGGCCGGGTGGGCCAGCTCGCCCGCGAGCCGGCTGAGCCGCTCGACGGGCGGCTCCTGCGCGGGGTCGAGTGTGAATCCGCGCTGCTCGGCGGTCCGGTGGAAGTGGCCGCGCATGGCCTCGTACTGTTTCTGCGCCCTGTCCGTCACGGGTCGGGACCCTAGCAGGGCGTCAGAATCGGTCCGGGCCGGTGGAGTTGTCCGGTGCGGTCCGGGGCGGTTGTTCGACCGGCCGGTCCGCGTTCCTCAGGGCAGGCGGCGCAGCAGGGCGACGGCGCGGCGGAGGGTCTCCTGTTCCTCGGGGGTGAGGCGGGCCTCGATGGCTGTGGCGATCCGGGCCTCGCGGCGGGCGCGCTGCTCGGCCAGGGCGGCGCGGCCGGCCTCGGTGGGGGTGATCAGCAGTTTGCGGCCGTCCGTGGCATGCGGCTCCTGGGTGACCAGGCCGGCTTCGGTGAGCAGGGCGACGGTGCGGGCCATCGACTGGTGGCGGACGCGCTGGCGGGTGGCCAGTTCGCTGACGGTGAGGGCGCGCCCGTCGCGGATCAGCAGGCCGAGGACGCCGGCCTGGTTCTGGGGGAGGGTGTCGCCGGGCCGGATCGCGCGGACCAGGTCGCCGACGGCGGCGCGGAGGTCGGCGGCGAGTTCGAGGGTCTCCGGGTGCGGTGCGGGGCCGGTGTCGGTGGTGTCGCTGTTGTTGGTGGTGTTGGTGGTGTCACTGGGGTCGGTGGTGTCGCTGGTCATGGGAGAAGCCTATCGTCATGGTGTACAGCTGAACTGCGCAGTCTTGCTGTACTGTTTCCCCATGCGAATCACCAAGTTCGGACATGCCTGCGTTCGCCTGGAGCACGGCGACACCACCGTCGTCGTCGACCCCGGGATGTTCACCGACCCCGCCGCCTTCACCGGCGCGGACGCGGTGCTGATCACCCACGAGCACGTCGACCACTTCGAGGAGGCCCGGCTGCGCGCCGCGCTGGCGGCCGACCCGGCCCTGCGGGTCTGGACCAACGCCGCGGTCGCCGCGCAACTGGACGGCGTCGCGCAGCGGGTGGCGGTGGTCGGCGAGGGCGACGCCTTCGAGATCGGCGGGATCGATGTCTCCGTGCACGGCGAGTGGCATGCGGTGATCCACCCGGAGATCCCGCTGGTGAAGAACATCGGCTTCCTCTTCGACGGCCGGCTCTTCCACCCCGGTGACGCCCTCACCGTGCCGCCGCACGTGGTGGAGACGCTGCTGCTGCCGATCGCCGCGCCGTGGACCAAGGTGTCCGAGCTGATCGACTACGTCCGGGAGGCGGGCCCCCGACAGGCGCTGCCGATCCACGACGCGGTGCTCAGCCCGGCGGGCCTGGCGGTGCACACCCGCCTGGTCGGCCCCGGTGGCCCGGGGACGGGCGCCGAGCTGCGGACCCTCGGCGAGGGCGAGAGCCTCGACCTGGGCTGAGCCCGGTCGGAGCAGGGCGGGGCTGACCGCGACCGGGCCGCGCCGGTAGCCTGACGCCATGCTGAAGATCGGACTGACGGGCGGCATCGGCGCGGGCAAGAGCGAGGTGTCGCGGCTGCTCGCCGCCCACGGCGCCGTGATCGTGGACTCGGACGTGATCGCCCGCGAGGTGGTCGCCCCCGGTACGGAAGGGCTCAAGGCCGTGGTGGCCGAGTTCGGCGAGGGCGTGCTGCGGCCGGACGGTTCGCTGGACCGGCCCGCGCTCGGTGCCGTGGTCTTCGCCGACCCCGAGCGGCTGCGGGCGCTGAACGCGATCGTCCACCCGCTGGTCCGGGCCCGCTCCGCCGAGCTGGAGGCGGCCGCGGCCCCGGACGCGGTAGTGGTGCACGATGTCCCGCTGCTGGCGGAGAACGGTCTCGCCCCGCTGTACGACCTGGTGCTGGTGGTCGACGCCGAGGACGAGGTGCGGATCGACCGGCTGGTCAGGCTGCGCGGGATGACCGAGCAGGAGGCCCGGGCCCGGATGGCCGCCCAGGCCACCCGGGCCGACCGGCTGGCCGTCGCGGACCTCGTGATCGACAACAGCGGCCCGCTGGAGGCGCTCGCCCCCCGGGTCGACGGGGTCTGGGCCGAGCTGAAGTCCCGTCAGGCCTGATCTGGCCAGATCACCCGTGCACCGGCGATCATGGGGCAATGGCTGATCACCTGACTCCCGCAGTCGTCCGCCTCGCCGAGTACGGCCGGGCCGAGCAGGCCGAGATCCTCGGCGACGGCCCCGATCCGTACGGTGTCGCGCACACCGGGCTGACCTTCCTGCCCAAGGAGATCCACTTCGGTGTCCACGGGGAGGACGGCCGGCTGCTCGCCCACACCGGCCTCCGGCGGCTGCCGTTCACGGTGGGTGGTGTCGACCTGGAGGTGATGGGCGTCGGCGGGGTGGCCGTCGCCGCCGATGCCCGGGGCCGGGGCCTGGCGCGTACGGTGGTCGGCGCGGCCCTGGACCACGCGCGGACACTGGGCCCGCGGTACGCGCTGCTGTTCTGCCGTCCGCCGCTGGTCGCGCTCTACCGGCGGCTCGGCTTCCGGGAGCTGGCCGGGGACGTGCACGTGGAGCAGCCCGAGGGGCGGGTGGTGGTCATGCCGCTGCGGACGATGTGGACGCCGCTGCACGAGGATGCCGCCTGGCCCGAAGGGCCGGTGCGGCTGCGCTCGCTCCCGATGTGAGTCGGGCGGCGGTCACTCCGGCCAGGCGGAGTTCTCGATCACGTCGACGAAGTCGGTCCGCTCGAACTCCGGGTCGAACCTGGCCAGGACGTCCGCCTTGACGTTGCCGAAGGCGCTCTCCGGCTTGGGCGCGATGCCCTCGTGGAAGGCGCGCAGGATGGCGCGTTTGAAGCCCGGCCGGGGGTGGGCGGCGGCCACCGCGTCCCGGGCCTCGTCGGTGACGTCGTGGTAGCCGATGCCGAGCACGTCCAGCTCCACGCCGGCCGTGGTGAGGGCGATCTCCGGCTCCAGGTGCTCCGGGATGCCGGGCGTCGTGTGCAGGGCGATGGCCTCCCAGACCAGGCGGATCCGCTGCTCCGGCACCTGGTGGGCGCGGAGGAACGCGGCGGCGGCCTCGGCGCCGTCGATCTCGAACCGCCGCCCGGAGGTCCGGTGTTCGGGGGCGAGGCCGAGGTCGTGGAACATCGCGGCCAGGTAGAGCAGTTCGGTGTCGAAGGCGAGGCCGCGGCGCTGCCCCTGGAGGGCGCCGAAGAGGTAGACCCTGCGCGAGTGGTGGTAGAGCAGTTCGGTGGAGGTGTCCCGGACGAGCTCGGTGGCCTCGGCGGCGAGGCTGCTGTCGGGGATCCTCACCCCGGCGATCTCGGTGGTCATGCGCGTGCTCCTTCAGCGGTGGTGTCCCGGGCGTTCGCGTGCGAGACCGCGGCGGCGGCGAGGGCGCGGAGGACGGGGTGGGCGAGGGTGCCGTCGCCGGCCAGCTCGGGCTGGAACAGCGAGGCGAGGAAGAACGGGTGCCCGGGGAGTTCGAGCACCCGGAGGTCGCCGTCGTCGTCCACCCCGCTGAACCGCAGCCCGCCCGCGCGCAGCCGGTCCAGGTAGGCGGAGTTCAGCCCGTACGCGCAGTGGTACCGCTCCAGCGTGCGGGTCGTCCCGAGGACGCGCTCGGCGAGCGAGCCCGGCGTGATCTCCACCTGACCCTCGTGCCCGACCAGTGAGCAGCTGAGCGGCACGATGACCAGGTCGTCCTCCGCCGGGTGGCTCTCGCCGTGCGCGGCGCCGCCGATCCCGCAGACGTTGCGGGCGTACTCCAGCACCGCGTGCTGGAAGCCGGCGCAGGTGCCGAGGAAGGGGATGCCGCGCTCGCGGGCGGTGCGGACGGCGGCCACGGCGCCCGCCTCGCTGCGGTAGGGGCTGCCCGGGAGCAGCCAGATCGCGTCGAAGCCGTCGAGGGCGCCGGGTGCCTCGGCGTCCTCGGTGGGGATCCAGTAGGCGTCCAGCACGAGCTGGTCGCGGGTGGCGAGGGCGTCGAGCAGGCCGGGGATGCGGGCGTGCGAGCGGACGGCGGGGGAGCGGTCGCCGACGAGGGCGATGCGCGGGGTCGGGTAGGTCATGCGGCTATCCTGACCCCGCGTTGGGCATCAGCGCCAACGATGATTTCTGACCCTTCGATCAGAGGATCTGATACTCGTGGATCCGCAGCAGCTGCGTACCTTCGTCACCGTGGTCCGCCTCGGATCCTTCTCCGAAGCGGCCCGCGACCTCGGCTACACCCAGTCGGCCGTCTCGCAGCAGATCGCGGCCCTGGAGGCGGACCTCGGCACCGGCCTGCTGCTCCGCCGCCCGGTCGGCCCGACCGAGGCCGGCGTGCGGCTGCTGGAGCACGCCGGGCCGCTGCTCGTCCGGCTGGACGCGGCGCGCGCGGACGTCGCCCGCCTGGCCGGCGCCCCCAGCGCCCGCCTGACGGTCGGTGCCACCCCGCTGGCGGTCGGCGCGGCGCTCGGGCGCGCGCTGGGCGACGTGCGCCGGGCCCACCCCCGGGTCGACCTCGTGGTCCGGGCGGTGGCGCAGCAGGCCCTGCCCGCGCTGATCGCCACCGGCGAGGTGGACCTCGCCCTGATCGACGGTCTCGCCGCCCCCAGCGACCCGCTGCCGCTGCCCGACGTCGGCCCGCTGAGCACGGTCGCGGTGGACGAGCAGCCGGTGGCCGTCGCACTCCCCACCGGCCACCCGCTGGCCGGCCACCGGGGCCTGGTGCTGGCGGACCTCTCCGCCGCCCGCTGGCTGGAGGCCCCCGACCTCGCGCCCTCCGCCGCCCGGCTGCGTGCCGCCACCGCCGTCGACGGCTTCCGGCCCGCCGTCCGTTATCTGGGCACCGACGTGCGGGGGCTGCTCGCGCTGGTCGCGGCAGGGCACGGGCTGGCGGTGCTGCCCGCGGCGGTGGCGGAAGGTGCGCCGGGCGTGGTCGCCGTTCCGGTCCGGGAGCCGCGGCTGGTCCACCGGACGGAACTGGTGCACGGCAGCCTGCCGGAGGGTCCGGCGGCGCTGCTGGCCCGGCTGCTGGGCGGCTGACGGCCGGTGGGGCGCCCGGTCGGGTGCTCGGTCGGGTGCTCGGTCGGTGGTCTCCCCGGGCGCCCCGGTTCAGCCGACGCCCCGGTTCAGCCGACGATCGGCGCGCCGGCGCAGCACGGCCCGTTGAACTCGTAGCAGACGTACTCCAGGCAGCCGAGGCAGATCGAGAGGTTCTCCAGCCGCCAGCGGTCGCCGTGGCAGGAGCAGTGCGCCCGGTCGCTCAGGACGGTGTTCCAGCCGGACTCCCCGCCATTCGCCCGGTGGGCGCTCGCCACGTACGCCGCGGTGGCCGCATCGGGTGCCCGGCCGTCGCGGGTGGTCTGCAGGTGCCAGCAGTACAGGGCGAAGAACGGTCTGCCGGTCACCAGCCGGTCCGGGTTGCGGCCGTCGGCCTTCCAGGCCCGGACCAGGTCGCCGACCCGGTCGGCGAATGGTTTCCCGGCGGCGCGCAGCTGTGAATGCGCCTGTGCCGAAGCCAAGTTCATCATCTGATCATCGGTCATGTCTCACTCCTTCGGTGCCCACCGTAGGCCATCGGCGACCGAGGCCGGCCCGCGGGAGCGGCACGGCCGTCGCGGCGGACGGACGGGGCACCCCGGGCCCGCCCGGACCTGTCCGGAGACCGTCTGCCTGCCGGGCTTCAACAGTGAGGCGCGGCACTTCGGGCTCGGCGTCACCGTGGCGAACGGCTGGGTGGTGCAGCACCCAGCCTTCGCCGGCTACGCCGCCGTCCCGGCCTACCTGCCGGTCGACCGGATCGCCATCGCCGTCACCACGACCAGGGAGGGCGACGCCCCCGGGGGACTCCGACACCGTCAGCAAGCGCATTGCGGCGCCCCTCGCTCCCTACCACCACTGGGCTGACTGCGGCTGCCGCCGCGTGCCCCGGTTTCGGGTCCGGCTACCCTGGGCCCGAAACCGAACGGGTGGAGGTGGGGGGCATGACGCCCTTGCGCAGGGCTGTCCTGGCGGCGGTCGCCGCGCCGCTGCTGGCGTCGACGGCGTGCCAGAGCGCCGGCGGGGGCACCGGGGAGGCCACCGCCAGTGCCACGGCGGCCACCGGGGCGCCGACGACCGGGGTGCGGTTCCCGGAGAAGGTGCTCCTCGACGCGCTGCCCGCCGCCACCGAGGCCAAGGGACTGGTGCTCTCGGTGAGCACGCGCGCGGGCACGCCGGACGAGCGCTGCGTCCTGGTCGCCGTCGGCGCGGACGGCGCGGCGACGAAGGTGCGCAGCTTCGCCGTCGACAACGGGCTCGCCAAGCCGCCGACCAACTTCCGCGGCTGTGCGGCCCCGGCCGGCTTCACCGCCGGCTTCGCCGGCATGGTCGGCACCGCGCAGTACGGGTTCCAGGACGTGGCCCACCCCGGTGAGCCGCACGTCTCCGTGCTCGGCCAGGGCGGCCCCACCGACCTCAAGGACATCTCCGGTCCGCCGGCGGCCGGTGCGGGCGCCCGCCAGAGCGCGCCGGTCGTCGACCCGGTCAGCGGCGAGGTCGTGCACTGGTCCGAGTCGAGCGGTCCGGCGGCCGACGGGCGCCTGCGGGCCGTCCGCCCGGACGGCACCGGCGAGCACCCGGTGGAGGGGATCGGTGTACGGGCCCCCGAGGCACTCGCCTTCCTCGGCGGCCGGGTGGTCTCCGCGCAGGTGGCGAAGCGGGCGGTGGCCAACGCCGACGGTTCGCTGACCGTCGCCGCGGACGAGCAGCGGACCGTCCGCGTCGGCCCGGTGGCCACGCTCGCCGCCAACCCGGTCGCGGAGGTGAGCGGCGGAGCGATCAGCCCCAAGGCGCTGGTGGGTGACCGCCAGGTCCTCAGTGCCGACGGGCGGGAGCTCGCGCTCGCCACGGTGGACAACGCCGACCCGGCCCACCCGCGCATCGCGCTCAAGCCGCTCGCCACGATTCCCGAGCAGCTGTGGGGGCCCGCCGTCCAGGAGGAGGCGTTCGTGGTGGACCGTGCCGGCAACGCGGCGTACACCACGGTCCAGCACGGCTCGGAGAACCAGGGCAGCCGGGTACTCGTCCTGAAGGTCGACCTCACCACCGGCGCGGTGAGCGCGGTGGCGACGCTGCTGACCGACGGTGGGCGCGTGATGCCGCTCGCCTTCGTGGCGTAGCGGCGGCGCGACGTAGCGAGGTAGCGGCGCGGGGGTGAGGCCCCGACCACCGCGCCCTGGGCGGTAGGGCGGTCCGGTCGATCCCGTGCCGGATGCACGGGATCGACCGGACCGGGGCGCCTGGCGCTACCGGCGGGGGCGGTGGTCCCGGCGTGCTCCTCGCGAGGAGCGGACACCCCGAACCTGCCCGGCGTTCGATGCGCCTCGCCTACGGGGCCGGGCGCCGGAACAGCGCGGTCAGCAGTACCGGTATGCCGAAGAGTGGCGAGTCGGGGCCCTGGGGCTCCATCGGGCGGATCTCGATCTCGGTGAACTCGGAGAAGACATGCCGTAGTTCGTCGGGCGTGTAGGCGAGGCCGCCGTCAAGCCGGCCGTTGCGGTAGAGCTCCTCGTCGGGGAGTTCGGAGCCCATGGCACCGGCCGCGAAGGCGTTGACGACGAGGTGCCCGCCGGGCTTCAACACGCGGTCCAGGAGGGCGAGGTAGCTGATCCGGCGGTGCGGCGGGAGGTGGTGCAGGCAGCCGGAGTCGTACACCACGTCGTACTGCCGGAGCGGGAGTTCGGCGTCGAAGATGTTGCCGCAGTGGAAGCGGACGTCGACTCCGGCCTCGCGGGCCCGCTCCTCGGCCCACGCGACGGCGGTGGGGGAGAGGTCGACGGCGTCCACTTCGAAGCCGCGCGAGGCGAGGTGGATGGCGTTGCGTCCGGGGCCGGCGCCGAGGTCCAGGGCGCGGCCGGGGGCGAGCAGTCCGCGGTCCAGATAGGAGACCAGGTTCTCGTCGGGCTTGGGGACGAAGAACGGGCGCTGCGAGGAACGGTCCGCGTAGAACTGGTCCCACCAGTCGGAGGCGCGCTCCGTCCACCGGTCGGCATCGGGGAGGAAGAGCTGGTCCAGCATGCGCAGGACGTCTTCGGTGGTGCGGATGTCGCGGTGCATTGCTTCCCTTCCACGGGCGGACGCCGTGCCGTCCGCTCCCCTGAATTCTAGTCGCCATGGAGGGGGAAGTGGCTGGTCAGAAGCTACTTGACGGGTCGATCGGGGGTGGGTCGAAAGCCCGCGAGGGCGGTGTCCGCACCCCGTCGTGCGGCCCCCGGACCCACCCCTCGCGCCCCGGTGCGTCCGCCCGGCGGCAGTGCCTTCGGAGGCTTCCGAGGGGGCGTTCCGGGGGGCGGCAGGGGGTCGCGTTCTTCAGCGGAAGGTAAAGCTTTCCGGACCGTCACCGTTGTGCGGTCGCGCCGCCGACGGCGTGGCCGATCGCGGTGGCGACGTCCTCGGCGACCAGGGTGGGCCGGTACGCGTCCTGTGCCCACGGCCGGCCGGCCGACACCCAGACGCTGCGCAGGCCGAGCGCGTGCGCGCCCGCGATGTCGGCGTGCGCCGAGTCGCCGACCATCCAGGCGCCGGACAGCGGGTGCCCGACCGCCTCGGCCGCGGCGCGGAAGATCTCCGGCCCGGGCTTCTTGTGGCCGATGGCCTCGGAGACCACCCAGCCCTGGACGATCCGGTCGAGCCCGGTGCGGCGGATCTTCGCCTCCTGCTGCACGGTGGCGCCGTTGGTGACGATGACGCACGTCCACCCGTCGGCCCGCGCCCGGGCCAGGGCCCGGCGGGTGGATTCGGCCAGCACCACGAGATCGGCGCCGCCGTTGTGGAGCAGGGCGTCGACGGCGCTCGTGGGCGCCGAACTCCCGTACCGGTCGGCGATGGCCGCGGCCATCCGGTCGTCCGGCGTGTACCCGCCGGCGTCGAGCTCCGCGATCCAGCCGAGGTCTGCGGCGGGCAGGCGGTGCTCGGCCAGGAACGCCCGGGCGGAGGCCAGGAAGGCGGCGTCGCGGTCGATCAGGGTGTTGTCGAGATCCAGCATCAGCAGCGGCATGACCGGCAGTAGATCACAGCGGGCGTCCGCACCCGCCCCGCGCCGACTGTCAGGAGTGGTGCGGGAGTTCGCCGGTGTGCAGGGCGGCGACGAAGGACCGCCAGGCGTCGGCGGTGAAGGCGAGGGAGGGGCCGTGCGGATCCTTGCTGTCCCGGACCGGCACCGTGTCGGGCACGCCGTCCGCGACCTCGACGCAGTTCCCGCCCTCACTGCCGCTGAAGCTGCTCTTGCGCCATGTCAGGTCACTCGTCATGTCCGTACCCCTCGGTAGCCAGCCTGTGCATCCAGGACAGGGAATCCTCAGCGTTCAACGCGGTCGCCGCGAGCTGGTCGAACACGAGTTCATGGCGGGCGATGTCCGACTCCTTCTCCATGTACAGGCTGCTCGTCAGGGCCTCGACGTAGACGATGTCGCCGGGTGCGTCGGCGAAGGAGAGGATGTGGAAGGCCATGCTCATGGAGGGGTGTGTGCCGGCGCTGAACGGAAGCACCTGAACCGTGACGCCGGACTTCTGCGCCAACTCGATGAGGTGCAGCACCTGCGCGCCCATGACCTCCGCCCCACCGACCGGTCGGCGCAGGACGGACTCGTTGAGAACCGCCCGGACGATCGGTGGATCGGGGCGTTGAAAGACCTCTTGACGCTGGATCCGGAGCTTGACGCGACGTTCGATCTCTCCTTGCCCCTGTTCCGACGGCGAGATCTGGAACATGGCGCGGGCGTAGTCCGGCGTCTGCAGCAGGCCGGGGATCAACTCGGTCTCGTAGGCACGGATGCGTGAGACGTCGGCTTCCATGCCGACGTACGTCTGGAACCACTCGGGGAGGGCGTCCCCGTAGTCGTGCCACCAGCCTCGCTGAGTGCTCCGGCGGGTGAGCGAGACGAACTGGCGCAGTTCCGCTTCGTCCGTGACGCCGTACAGTTCGAGCATGGCGCGAACGTCCGACTCCTTCAGCGTGGTCTGACCGGACTCGATCCGCGAGATCTTCGTCGCGCTGAACTGCAGGGTGTCGGCGGCGGACTTCGCCCGGAGCCCGGTGCGCTCTCGCAGTCGTCGCAGCTCGGAGCCGAGCCTGCGCCGCAGCACAGTCGGACTGTCCACTCTGATGGCTGCCTCTCGGTTGACGTCGAGTCACAGTCTGCCACCTCCCTCTGTGATCACAAGAGTCTTGCGATGGTGCGCAATTGCACGCGATGGCGCGTACGAACCACGGCGCGCCGGTGGGCCGCCGCAGCTGGCCGGCGCTCGACGTCACCGGGCCCGGTGCCCGCGGCGCGGTGCCGCGCCGACCTCGACCGCCTGCTCGCACGCCGAGTGCCGCCCCGGCGGCGCTCCCGGGACGGTCGGCGGTCAGGGGCCGGCGGTCCGCGGTTCGTCGGGGGCGGGTTCGGGGCCGGTGGCCGGGTCGCGGGTGAGCAGGTAACGGGCGCCGGGGCCGGCGGCGGCCGCGCGGTCGGCGGCGTTGTACAGGGCGCAGCGGGAGAGCGAGAGGCAGCCGCAGCCGATGCAGCCGGTGAGCTTGGCCTTGAGTCGCTCCAGCTCGGCGATCTGCTCGTCGATCCGGCTCTGCCAGGACAGGGCGACGCCGTCCCACTCGGCGCCGGTGGGGGCGCGGTGCTCGGGGAGGCGGTCCAGGGCGACCTTGGCCTCGTCGAGGGAGAGGCCGACGCGCTGGGCGGCGCGGATGAAGGCGACCCGGCGCAGCGTGGCGCGGATGTAGCGGCGCTGGCCGCCGGCGGTGCGGGTGGCGTGGATCAGGTCGAGCTTCTCGTAGTAGCGCAGCGCGGAGGTGGCGAGGCCGCTGCGCTCGGAGAGCTGGCCGATGGTGAGCAGGTCGTGCCGGCTCGGTCCGCTGGAGGCGCCGGTGGAGGCGCCGGCGGAGGTGTCGGTGGCGGCGCCGGGGGCCTCGCCGCGGGCGGATGCGGGAGCGGTCATGACGCACACTGTAGCTGCTTGACTTCAAGTCAACTTCAAGTTGCAGCATCGTGGGTATGACGACGAACACCCGCACCGCCACGTCCTTCGGGGAGCTCACGGGCCTGATGGGCCTGATGGCCGGCGCCGAGAAGCACGGCCCCGCCGCCACCTCCACGCTGGACGTCCTCTGGGTGCTGTACGACCGCGTCCTGCGCGTCACCCCGGGCACCGCGGACGCCCCGGAGCGCGACCGCTTCCTGCTCTCCAAGGGCCACGGCCCGATGGCGTACTACGCGGTGCTGGCGGCCAAGGGCTTCATCGACCCGGAACTCCTGCCGAGCTTCGGCGCCTACGACTCGCCGCTCGGCCACCACCCGGACCGCACGCTCGTCCCCGGAGTGGAGATCAGCTCCGGCTCGCTCGGACACGGCCTGCCGCTGGCGGTCGGCTCCGCGCTCGGGCTGCGGGCCCAGGGGCTCACCGACCCGGCGGTCTGGGTCCTGCTCGGGGACGCGGAGTTCGACGAGGGCTCGAACCACGAGGCGGTGGCCTTCGCCGGCGCGTACGGGCTGGACCGGCTGCACGCCGTCGTCATCGACAACTCCTCGGCCACGCACGGGTGGCGGGGCGGCATCGCGGCGCGCTTCGCCGCCGAGGGCTGGTCGGCCGAGACCGTGGACGGGCGCGATCACGAGGCGCTGTACGCGGCCTTCACCACCGAGCACCCGGGGCGCCCGCGGGTGGTGGTCGCCCGGGTGGAGCCCAAGGGGCACTGAGCGCCGTGCCCGCCCCGACCACCACCAGGACCTCCGACCAGTAAGGGACTTCACCACCCATGGACACCATGCGCGAGCGCTTCCTCGACGTGACCACCCGGCTGCTCGACGACGACCCCCGGCTGGCCGTCGTGCTGGCCGACATCAGCGCCGCCGGCTTCGCCCCGGCGGCCGAGCGCCACCCCGACCGGGTGGTCAACGTGGGCATCCGCGAGCAGCTGCTGATCGGCGCGGCCGGCGGTCTGGCGCTCGCCGGGATGCGGCCGATCGCCCACACCTTCGCCAGCTTCCTGATCGAACGGCCCTTCGAGCAGGTCAAGTTGGACCTCGTGCACCAGGGCGTCGGCGCGGTGCTGGTGAGCGCCGCCGGCTCCTACGACTGGCCCGCCGGCGGCCGTACCCACATGGCGCCGGGCGACGTCGCGCTGCTGGACACCCTGCCGGACTGGACGGTCCATGTGCCGGGCCACCCGGACGAGGCGGAGCAACTGCTGCGGCACGCGGTGGCCGACGGCGACCGCAACGTGTACGTGCGCCTCTCCGAGCACCGGAACACGGCGGCGGTGCCCGTCGAGGCGGGCCGGTTCACCGTCGTGCGCCGGGGTTCGAAGGGCCTGGTGCTCGCGGTCGGCCCGATGCTGGACGCCGTGCTGGCGGCCACCGAGGGCCTGGACGTGTCGGTGCTGTACGCGGCCACCGTGCGGCCGTTCGACGCGGCCGGGCTCCGGGCGGCCGTCCACGGGCGCGCGGACGTGGTGCTGGTCGAGCCCTACCTGGCCGGGACGTCCGCCGGCGAGGCGCACGCGGCGCTGGTGGACCGGCCGCACCGGGTGCTCGCCCTCGGGGTGCCGCGCGAGGAGCACCGGCACTACGGCTCGATCGCGGAGCACCTGACCGCCTACGGCCTGGACGCGGCCGCGCTGCGGGAGCGGATCGGCACCTTCCTCTGGTGACCCGCTCAAGTCCTCCGGTGCCCCGCCCTCCCATGCCCAGCCCTCCGGTGACCCGCCCGGCGGGTCCTGCCGCAGGTCACAGCGCGACGATCGCGACGGAGTCCGGCCCCAGCCGCACCGCCGCACCGTCGAGCGAGCACTCCCCGAAGGACGCCACCACCTCCCGCCCCGACGCCCCGAGCGGTAGTGCGGCGGCCCGGTCGCCCAGGTTGACGGCCACCCGGTGGGCGCCCCGGTGCAGCACCAGCCACCGGGCCGCCTCGTCGTACTCGACCCGGACGGCCGCGAGGTCCGGGTCGGTGAGCTCCGGGCGGGTGCGTCGCAGTCGGATCAACGTCCGGTACCAGGCGAGCAGTTCGGCGTGCGGGGCGCGCCGCGGCTCGGTCCAGTCGAGGACGGAGCGCAGCACGGTCGCCGGTTCCTGCGGGTCCGGTACCGCATCGGCCCGCCAGCCGTGCTCGGCGAACTCCCGCCGCCGGCCCTGGCGGACGGCCTCGGCGAGGTTCGGGTCGGTGTGGTCGGTGAAGTACTGCCAGGGGGTGGTCGCGCCCCACTCCTCACCCATGAACAGCATCGGGGTGAACGGCGAGGCCAGCACCAGCGCCGCCCCGCAGGCGAGTCGGCCGGGGGAGAGGCCGGGCGAGAGCCGGTCGCCCAGGGCCCGGTTGCCGATCTGGTCGTGGGTCTGCAGGTAGCCGAGCAGCCGGTGGCCGTGGGCGGGCGGGAAGGGGCGGCCGTGGCTGCGGCCCCGGAACGACGACCAGCTGCCGTCGTGGAAGAAGCCCCGGGTGAGCGCCTTGGCCACGGCGGCCAGCGGTGCGCGGGCGAAGTCGCCGTAGTAGCCCTGGGATTCGCCGGTGAGCGCGGTGTGCAGCGCGTGGTGGAAGTCGTCGCTCCACTGGGCGGTGAGGCCCTGGCCGCCGGCCTCGCGCGGGGTGGTGGTGCGGGGGGAGTTGAGGTCGGACTCGGCGACGAGGAACAGTGGCCGGTTGGTGGCGGTCGCCAACCTGTCCACCTCGCGGGAGAGTTCCTCCAGGAAGTGGACGGCACGGTCGTCCGCGAGGGCGTGCACGGCGTCCAGTCGCA
The DNA here is from genome assembly GCF_040655255.1 of Kitasatospora sp. NPDC050463. Classification (NCBI taxonomy): domain Bacteria; kingdom Bacillati; phylum Actinomycetota; class Actinomycetes; order Kitasatosporales; family Streptomycetaceae; genus Kitasatospora; species Kitasatospora sp. NPDC050463. The sequence goes on along the minus strand of NZ_JBFAJO010000021.1, from coordinate 25,756 downwards.
GGCCGTCGATCCGGTAGTCGCGCAGCCAGGTCAGCGCGCTGCCGATCAGGTAGCGGCGCACCTCGTCCGAGCCGGGGGCGTCCAGGTTGATCGCGGAGCCCCACGGCGTGTGGTGCCGGTCGGTGAAGTACGGTCCGAAGGCGGGCAGGTAGTTGCCGGACGGCCCCAGGTGGTTGTGCACCACGTCGAGGACGACGCCGAGCCCCTTGCGGTGCGCGGCGTCCACGAAGCGCTTCAGCCCGTCCGGGCCGCCGTAGGGCTCGTGCACGGCCCAGAGCGAGACTCCGTCGTAGCCCCAGCCGTGCCGGCCCGGGAACGGGCAGACCGGCAGCAGCTCGACGAAGTCGACGCCCAACTCGACCAGGTGGTCGAGGTGTTCGGCGGCGGCCTCGAAGGTGCCGGCGGCGGTGAAGGTGCCGATGTGCAGCTCGTACAGGATGGCGCCGGGCAGCGGGCGGCCGCGCCATCCGGTCTGCGACCAGTGGAACGCGGAGTGGTCGACGGGCCGACTGGGCCCGTCCGGTCCGTGCGGCTGCCGGGGCGAGCGCGGATCCGGGAGCGGGCGGCCGCCGTCCAGCCGGAACGCGTAGTCCCCGGCCGGCGCCTCGCCGTGCCACCAGCCGTCCCGCCGGCCGTCCCGGGCCAGCGGGTGCCGCGCGCCGTCGACCTCCACCTCGACCCGCGTCGCGGCGGCCGGGGCCCACACCTCGTAGGTTCGGACCTCGTGTGTCGTCACGCCCCGCCCTCCCTGGTCAGCAGCGCCACCGGGAGCGTCGCCAGCAGCTCCGCCACCGTCACCGGGCCGGCGGCGAACCGGCGCCCGGTCAGCTCGTCCGTCCAGGCCCCGCCGGCCGGCAGGTCCAGGTCGGTGTCCTGCCAGCCGCCCGCCCGGGCGAGCCCGTACGGCAGCCTGGTGACCGCCGTGATCAGGTCGTCCCCGCGCGCGAAGGCGAGCAGGTGGTCGGCGCCGCGGCCCCGGGCGGCCAGCGGCCGGTAGGCGCCCGGTGGCCGGCGACGGCGCAGGTGCAGCGCCGTCGCGGTCAGGTGCAGCTTCTCCCGGGCGAGGTCGCCCGCCCGCGGGGTGGCCGAGTCGGTCAGCCGGACGGCGAGCGCGCCGAGGTCCACCACGCCCCGGTTGTCCGGGTCGACCAGGGTGTACAGCGGTTCCTCGCTGCCCTGGTAGAGGTCCGGCACGCCGGGCACCGTCAGGTGCAGCAGCGCGGCGGAGAGGGTGTTGGCCCGGGCGTACGGGGCCAGGGCGTGCACGTAGCCCTCGATCCGGGGGAGCAGCCCCGGGTTGCCGTGGACGGCCCGGGCGCGGTCGGCGAGGGCCTGCTCGAAGCGGGCGTCGGGGGCCGTCCAGGAGGTCTGCCGCTTGGCCTCGCGCGCGGCCTTGAGCAGGGCGGGGACGAGCCGCTCCGGGGTGATCGGCCAGGCCGCGACCAGGGTCTGCCAGAGCAGCCAGTCGCTGTTCGGGTCGCCCCCGGGGCCGGCGGCGGTGGACCAGGCGGCGGCCTCGGCGGCCCAGCCGTCCGGCTGTTCGGCCAGCACGGCGAGGCGGGCGCGGGCGTCGGCGCTGCGCTTGGTGTCGTGGGTGGAGAGCACGGTCATGGTGGCCGGCCAGTGCGCCTCCACGTACCGGCACCAGTCGTGGAACGCGGCGGGTGCGAGCCCGGGCCGGGCCGGCTCGCCGCCGACCTCGTTCAGGGCGAGCAGCGCGTTCCACCGGTAGAAGGCGGTGTCCTCGACGCCCTTGGCGGCCACGGCGGCGGCGGTCTGCGCGAAGCGGACGCAGAACTCGTCCTTGTCGGGGCCGCTGCCGAGCCGGCCGAGGGCGAGGTCGGCGACCAACTGCCCGGTGGCGTCCTCGGAGCCGTCGAGCGCGGCGCGGACCTGCTCCTCGGAGACCGCCGGGGCGGGCTCGCCGGGCCGCACGTACGGGCGGTAGGCCGGGTAGCCGGTGAGCAGTCGTTGCAGGGCGTCCCGCAGCTGCCAGGGCGCGTGGTCGGCGTGCGCGGGCTCGGCGGCGCCGATCCGTACGGCGAGCCGGACCAGCCGCTCGACCTCGGCGGCCAGCTCGCCGTGCGGACCGGTCATCTCGGCCCGCCCGCGCCGGGCGGCGGCGACGGCCGGGTGCGGGTCGGCGCACGGCTCGCCGGCGCCACCGGGCCCGGCCCCGTGGACCGCGCGCTCGTAGGCGCCCGCCAGCCGGCCGGCGCCGGCGTGGTCGGTGAGCACGCCGTCGATGCGCAGCAGCGCGTCGTACCCGGTGGTGCCGGCGCACGGCCAGTCCTCGGGGAGGCGCTCCTCCCCGGTGAGGATCTTCTCCACCACCGTGTAGGCGCCGCCGGTGGCGTCGGCGAGCCGGCGCAGGTAGCCGCGCGGGTCGGCCAGGCCGTCCGGGTGGTCGATCCGGAAGCCGTCCAGGACGCCCTCGCGGTGCAGCCGCAGCAGCACGCCGTGGGTCGCCCCGAACACCTCGGGGACTTCGACCCGGACGGCGATCAGCTCGTTGACGGTGAAGAACCGCCGGTAGTTCAGCTCGGTGCGGGCCAGCCGCCACCAGGCGAGCCGGTACCACTGCCGGGCGAGCAGCTCGGGCAGGGGGAGCCCGGCGGTGCCGGGCCGCAGCGGGAGGGCGTGGTCGTGGTAGCGGAGCTCCTCGCCGTCGACGACGAGGTCGCCGAGGACGGCGCCGAGCCGGTCGCCGAGCAGCGGGAGCAGCACCCGGCCGCTTCCGGGGGCGTCCGATGGTCCCGGCTGGGCGGCCCAGTCGATGTCGAACCAGGGCGCGTACGGCGAGTCGGGGCCGTCCCGCAGGACGTGCCAGAGCGGCCGGTTCAGCCGCTCGGGGACGGGGACGGCCATGTGGTTGGGCACCACGTCGGCGATCAGCCGCAGGTCGTGCCGGTGGGCCTCGGCGGCCAGCGCGCGCAGCGCCGGCTCGCCGCCGAGCTGGGCGCTGATCCGGCCGTGGTCGACGGTGTCGTAGCCGTGGGTGGAGCCGGGGGCGGCCTCCAGCAGCGGGGAGAGGTGCAGGTGCGAGACGCCGAGGGCGGCCAGGTAGGGCACGGCGGCGGTGGCGTCACGCAGGGTGAAGCCGGGCTGGAGCTGGAGGCGGTAGGTGGCGGACGGTACTGCGGCCGGGCGGGGCTGGGCGGGCTCGGCGGCGTAGGTCATGTGTCCATGAGTACCCGTGCGAGCCCGCGGCCAAGACCCGTTGCTGATCCGAACAGGTGAACGCGCCGGGCGCGGCGCGTCAGGGCCGGTCGTCGAAGGCGTCGTCCGACCCCCCGGGGGGAGGACGGAACCGAACACCTAGGCCGGCCGCTGGAGCACCATCAGCGAGCGGTCGGTGAGCCAGAGGGCGTCCCCGGCCTTGACCCGGGCGCCGGTGCCCGGGGCGGGCAGCCGGGGCTGGGCGGTGTCGACCACGACCTGCCACTCCTGTCCGTGGTCGGCCGGGACGGTGAACTCCAGCGGCTCGAAGTGGGCGTTGAACATCAGCAGGAAGGAGTCGTCGACGATCCGCCCACCGCGCCGGTCCGGCTCCGAGATGGCGTAGCCGTTGAGGAAGACGGTGAGCGACTTGGCGTAGCTGGCGCCCCAGTTGCGCTTGGTCATCTCCTCCCCGCCGGGGGTGAACCAGGCGATGTCGGTGAGGTCCTCGTGGCTGCTGGCGGCGGGGCGGCCGGAGACCGGGCGGCCGTGGAAGAAGCGGCGCCGGCGGAAGACGGGGTGGTCGCGGCGGAGCCAGATCATGCCCTGGGTGAACTCCAGCAGCCGGGCCTCGGGCCCGTCCCCCTCGGGCCAGTGCACCCAGGCGAGCTCGTTGTCCTGGCAGTAGGCGTTGTTGTTGCCCAGCTGGGTGCGGCCGAGCTCGTCGCCGTGCGAGAGCATCGGCACGCCCTGGGAGAGCATCAGGGTGGCGATCAGGTTGCGCTGCTGGCGGGCGCGCAGCTCCTCGATGGCCGGGTCGGTGGTCGGGCCCTCGGCTCCGCAGTTCCAGGAGCGGTTGAAGGACTCGCCGTCCCGGTTGTCCTCGCCGTTGGCCGCGTTGTGCTTGTCGTTGTAGGAGACCAGGTCGCGCAGGGTGAAGCCGTCGTGGCAGGTGACGAAGTTGATCGAGGCGATCGGGCGGCGGCCGTCGTCCTGGTAGAGGTCGGAGGAGCCGGTGAGCCGGGAGCCGAACTCGGCGAGCGTGGCGTTCTCGCCGCGCCACAGGTCGCGCACGGTGTCCCGGTACATGCCGTTCCACTCCGTCCACAGCGGCGGGAAGTTGCCCACCTGGTAGCCGCCCTCGCCGAGGTCCCAGGGTTCGGCGATCAGCTTGGCCTGGGAGACCACCGGGTCCTGCTGGACGAGGTCGAAGAACGAGGAGAGCCGGTCCACCTCGTGGAACTGGCGGGCCAGCGTGGCGGCGAGGTCGAAGCGGAAGCCGTCGACGTGCATCTCGGTGACCCAGTAGCGCAGCGAGTCCATGATCAGTTGGAGCACGTGCGGGCTGCGCATCAGCAGGCTGTTGCCGGTGCCGGTGGTGTCCTCGTAGAACCGCTGGTCCTGGGCGAGCCGGTAGTAGGAGACGTTGTCCAGGCCGCGCAGCGAGAGGGTGGGGCCCAGGTGGTTGCCCTCGGCGGTGTGGTTGTAGACGACGTCCAGGATCACCTCGATGCCGGCCGCGTGCAGCGCCTTCACCATCGACTTGAACTCCTGCACCTGCTGGCCCCGGTCCCCGGTGGAGGAGTAGGAGGAGTGCGGGGCGAAGAACCCGACGGTGTTGTAGCCCCAGTAGTTGGACAGGCCGAGGTCGCGCAGCCGGTGGTCGCGGACGAACTGGTGCACCGGCATCAGCTCGATCGCGGTGACGCCGAGCTTGGCCAGGTGCTCGATCACCGCGGGGTGGGCCAGGCCCGCGTAGGTGCCGCGGATCTCCTCGGGGATGCCCGGGTGGAGTCTGGTGAGGCCCTTCACATGGGCCTCGTAGACCACCGTGCGGTGGTAGTCGGTGCGCGGCGGCCGGTCGGTGCCCCAGTCGAAGTACGGATTGACGACCACCGAGTGCATGGTGTGCGGGGCGGAGTCCAGGTCGTTGCGGCGCTCGGGGGCGCCGAAGTGGTAGCCGTAGACCGACTCGTCCCAGTCGATGTTCCCGCTCATCGCCTTGGCGTACGGGTCCAGCAGCAGTTTGGCGCTGTTGTGCCGCTGTCCGAGCCCCGGGTTGTACGGTCCGTGGACGCGGAAGCCGTACCGCTGGCCGGGCTGGACGCCGGGAAGGTAGGCGTGTCGGACGAAGGCGTCCGTCTCGCGCAGCTCGACGGCCGTCTCCGACCCGTTCTCGTCGAGCAGGCAGAGCTCGATCCGGTCGGCGCTCTCGGAGAACACCGCGAAGTTGGTGCCGGCCCCGTCGAAGGTGGCACCGAGGGGGTAGGGCTTCCCTGGCCAGACCTGCATGAGTCCTCAACTTCCTTGCCTACAAGGGAAACTGGCGGGTAGTCCGACTATCAGCCCGGACCCCGACGCTCTCTTCCCGGCCTTGCGGCCGGGCATGTGCGACGGTCGCGCACCGTGACGCACGGCACAGTCCGCATACTCCCCGACGCCGTCCCCGACAGCGGGGCCATTCGCCGCGTGTTCGCCCGAACGGGTGTCCGGCGGGTGCTCCCGGGGCCGCCGGGGCGCGCGGGTCGGCCGGTGCGCGAGCACTCCCGTCGGCCAACCGGCTGCGGGCTCCTCGCGGCGGGCAGTACCCTTGATCGTCCGGCCGCCCCGCGTCGTGGCGGCCCATCAGGAGCCGTGGCGGCGGCGGCCGCAGAACGACCGACAGAACCCGACCGAAGATCCGACCAGGCGATCCGGCAGACGCACCGGCTCCGGCAGCAATCAGGTGAGGTGGCGCATGGTGTACCCCGCCGGCGGCCGTGGCGGTGGGCCCGGCGGCCCCGACCGGGGCGGCGCCCGCAGCGAGGCTCCGACGGTCGTCATGCGCCCCACCCTGACCGGCCGGGCCGTGGTGCCCGCCCAGGGCGGCCCGGTCGAGATACCCGCCCTCGCGTGGTCCGGCGCCGAGTGGGAGGACGCCTACCAGCGGGTCCGGCTGGCCGGGCGGGCGTACGTCTGGCTCAACCTGGTCGAGCAGCGGCTGCGCTCCCTCGTCGACGAGGTGCTCTACCCCATCTACGCGCCCGCCCACGGCGAGGACTGGGTGACGGCCGCGGCCGGCCCGGCCGGCGAGGAATGGGCCCACCGGGCCGGCGCCGTCCGCGAGGTCAGCCGCCGCAAGGGCTACCTGCTCGACCCGGCCGACGACGACCCGCTGGTCTTCCTCACCCTGCCCCAGCTGCGCGAGCTGATGGTCCAGCACTGGCCCTGCTTCGAGCCGTACCTGGCCGACCGCCGGGAGATCGAGCTGGCGCTGGACGAGCTGGAGGTCGCCCGGCACGTCGTCTCCCGCAACCGCGTCCTCACCCAGACCGTGCTCGCCCAGACCGAACGCGCCGCCGCCCGGCTGCTCGCCCTGCTGGACGGCGGCACCGGCGGCGTCCCCGCCGACGTCGTCGAATCCCTGGTGGCCGGCCGGTACGCGGACGTGGTCGCGGTGCACGCCGACCGCGTCCGGCTCCAGCGCGACCTGCCGGTGGAGGACCTGCTGGACGGCGCCCGGCGGCTGGACGCGCTCGGCATCGGCCTCGGCATGCTGTGCCAGAACTACACCGGCAAGCGGCTGGTCCGCCTCGCCGCCGAGGGCTGCCGGGTCCGGCTGCTCTTCCTCAACCCGGCGAGCAGCGCCGTCCGCCGCCGCGAGCGCGAACTGGGCCTCGGACGCGGCGAACTGGCCCGCTCGATCGAGATGAACATCATGCACGTGCGCCGGGTCCGGGCCAGGCTGCGCGACCAGGGCGGCTTCGAGATCCGGGTCTTCGACGAGACCCCGCGCTTCACCGCCTACCTGGTCGAGGGCCCGCGCCCGGCCGGCCAGACCGGCGGGCCCCGCCGGCAGACCCGCGACCTCGGCGTCGTCCAGCCCTACCTGCGCCGGGCCCGCGGCATGGAGTCGCCCGCCCTGGTGCTGCGCGGCGGCGCGGGCCAGCAGCCGGGCGGCACCGACGCCGGGCTGCTGGAGGTCTACCGCGAGGAGTTCGAGGGCATCTGGGGGGACTCCCGGCCGGTCTCCTGAACGCCGGGGTGTCGGGGTGGGAGCGTCGGGGCCGGGGTGCCGGGCTCGGTGGGCCGGGGGTCGGTCGGGGCGGTCTCCCGGAAACGCACTGGCCCGGCCGGTCGGGCCGCTGGAAGACTGCCCGGGTGAACACCGCCCCCGCCTGGACCATGCGCGCGGCCGAGGCCGCCGACGTCGAACCCGTGGCCGAGCTGCGCGCCGTGGTGCTGCGTCCCGACCTCGAACGGCTCGGCCGCTACGACGAGCACCGGGTGCGCCGGCGGCTGCGCGACTCCTTCTCCACCCGCTGGACGTCCATCGTGCTGGTCGACGGCGCCTTCGCCGGCAGCGTCACCGTCCGCCCCGCCGAGCGGGGCGGCCGGCTGCTGGAGCACTTCTACCTCGCCCCGCAGCACCAGGGCCGGGGGCTCGGCTCGGCCGTGCTGCGCCGCGTCCTGGCGGCGGCCGACGCCGTGGGCGACCCCGTCCGGCTCGACGTCCTCCAGGGCAGCCCGGCCCGCCGCCTCTACGAGCGGCACGGCTTCATACCGGAGTCCGAGGACCCGATCGACGTCCGCCTGCTCCGCCCGGCCGCCGTCGGTCGCCTCCAGAGCCGGGTGGTGCTCTGGAGCGCCGGTGAGCTGCGGGCCCGCGACGTGGTGGAGGCGGCCTGCGAGGCGCTGGTCGCCGGTCTGGACGGCCCGGCGCTGGCCACCCTGGCGGCCTGCCCCTACGGAGAGGCCGACATCGCCGTGGAGGACCTGCTGCCGCCGGCGCTCGACGAGCTGGGCCTGACCTTCCGTCCCCCGGGGAGCAAGGGCGTGGAGGCGGTGTTCCTCAGGGCGCTGGCCGGGCGCCTGCTCGCCGGCGAGGTGACGCCCCGGGAGCTGGCCCGGGCCGCCCACCGGTGCTTCGGTCACGACTTCGAACCGGCCGAACCGCTCGCCCTCCTCGATGACGACTACGGCATCCTGGGCTGCACCGACCGGTCGGAGGCCGACATCGACGCCGAGGTGTGGGCCGAGGCCCGGAGGCTGACCGCGCACGTCGCATCCGTCGTATCCGTCGGATCCGTCGGTCCCTAGGCCGGACGGATGGTGACCGGCGGGTATTCGGCCGATGGGCGGTCAGTCGGGGCGCCCGGGCGGGCGCGGGGTGGGTTGGCCTTGCTAGCGTCGATTTCATGATCAGCGGACCGGTCCGGGGTCGCTGACCGGGATCTCCCCACCGCCGAAGGTGCCGTCCACGCTCCCCTCGGCATGCCCGCCCGCGCCCCGGCGCCGTCCGGCTCCGCTCCGGCCCCTCCCCGCCCGACGACTCTGGAAGGCCCGCCGTTGACCAGTCAGTACACGACCGGACCGGGCGCACCCGCCGCCGCCTCGCGCCGCAGCTTCGTGCGCACCGCCCTCGGCGCCGGCACCGCCGGGGCTCTCGCCCTCGGCACCGCCCGACCCGCCCAGGCCGGCCCGGCCGCCGCCCCGCGCGCGGCCGCCGGCAAGATCCCCTTCCACGGCGTCCACCAGGCCGGCATCACCAACCCGCCGCCCGGCTACGGCACCTTCGCCGCCCTCACCGTCCAGGCCCCCGACCGCAAGGCGCTGGAGACGCTGCTGCGCACCCTCACCGACCGGATCCGCTTCCTCACCGCCGGCGGGACCCCGCCCGACCTCGGTCCCGCCGCCGCCCCCGCCGACAGCGGCACCCTCGGACCCACCCTGCCCACCGACGACCTCACCGTCACCGTCGCCGTCGGCGCCTCCCTGTTCGACGAGCGCTACGGCCTCGCCGCCGTCAGGCCCGAGCGTCTGACGGCCATGCGCGCCTTCCCCGGCGACGCCCTGCGCCCCGCCGAGTGCCACGGCGACCTCTCCCTGCAGATCTGCGCCACCAGCCGCGACACCGTCCAGCACGCCCTGCGCGACCTGCTGCGCAGCACGAAGGGCGCGCTGCGCCCGCGCTGGCAGCTCGACGGATTCCAGAACCGCGCCCGCCCCACCGGAGCCGCCCGCAACCCGCTCGGCTTCAAGGACGGCATCGAGAACCCCGACACCGCGTCGGCCCGCGAGATGGACGAGCTGGTCTGGGTCGGCGAGACCAGCGGAGAACCGCCCTGGGCCGTCGGCGGCAGCTACCAGGTGATCCGCGCCATCCGCACCCTGGTCGGCCCCTGGGACGAGGTCGCGCTCCAGCAGCAGGAGCGGATCATCGGCCGTCGCAAGGCCGACGGCGCCCCGCACGGCCGCACCAACGAGACCGACACCCCCGACTACGGCCACGACCCGGACGGCGCCGTGATCGCCCTCGACTCCCACATCCGGCTCGCCAACCCACGCACCGACGCCACCCGCGCCGAGCGCATCCTGCGCCGCGCCTTCACCTACGACCGGGGCCTCGACGAGCAGGGCGAACCCGAGCTCGGCCTGGCCTTCTGCTGCTACCAGCAGGACGTGGTCCGCCAGTTCGAGGCCGTCCAGACCCGCCTTGCCGACGAGCCACTGGGCCGGTTCCTGCGCCCCACCGGGGGCGGCTACTTCTACGTCCTCCCCGGCGTGCGGGACGCCGCCGACTGGCTGGGCCGGAGCCTGCTCGCGAGCGCCTGAGCGCGGTGCCCGCCCGCCCCACCGGCGGCGTTGTCGGTGGGGCGGGTGATGATAGGGGCTGTTTCGACCAGCAGGACGGAAGGACACACCCCTATGAGCTGGTGGCAGCAGCCACTGGTCGGCTTCGACCTGGAGACCACGGGCACCGACCCGGCCGTGGACCGCATCGTCACGGCCGCCCTCGTGGACACCGTCGGAGCCCGCCGGCTGAGCGCCACCGGCTGGTTGCTCGACCCCGGTGTCCCGATCCCCGCCGAGGCCGCGGCGATCCACGGCATCGGCGACGACCTCGCCCGCAGCAAGGGCCGCCCGGCCAAGGAGGCGGTGGACGAGATAGCCGCCGCGCTCTGCGAGCGGCTCGCCGCCGGCCGGCCGGTGGTCGCGTTCAACGCCCCCTTCGACCTCTCGCTGCTCGACGCCGAGCTGCGCCGCCACGGCCTCGCCCCCCTGGCCGAGCGCCTCGGCGGTCCGGTCGCGCCCGTCCTCGACGCCCTGGTCATCGACCGGGCCGTCGACAAGTACCGCAAGGGATCGCGCACCCTGCAGCGGGTCTGCGAGGTGTACGGGGTCGAGCTGACCGACGCCCACGAGGCCGGCAGTGACGCCCTCGCCGCCGTCCGGGTCGCCGTCGCCCTCGCCGAGCGCTACCGCGCCGAGGTGGGTGACGTCCCGCTCGCCGTGCTGCACGCCCGCCAGGTCGACTGGCACCGGGCCTGGGCGGAGAGCCTGGAGGCGTGGCTCCGCCGCGCCAAGGACCCGCAGGCCGTCATCGACCCGCGCTGGCCGCTGCGCTGAGCACCTGAAGCCTGAACACCTGAGCACCTCAGCGCCTGAGCACCTGAGCGCCTGAGCACCTGAGCGCCTGAACACCCGGGCAGGGGCCGCCGGGTGTCGGCCGGGCCGGCGTACTTGAGGCGCTCGACCTCGTTCGGCCGGGCGGGGCCGAGCCGGCCCTCCTCCGGTGAGAGCGGCCGCCGGGGCACCGGCGCCGGTGCGGCGGACGGCCGGCTGAACCGACGTGGGCGCCGGCCGGGTTCAGCGTGCGGGGAAGTCGAACCGGTAGCCCTGGGCGGCCAGCCAGGGGAGCAGCTGTTTCAGCGCCGCGACGGTCTGGCTGCGGTCACCGCCCCCGTCGTGCAGCAGGATCACGCCGCCGGGCCTGAGTTGGCTCTGCACGGTGGAGACGATCGAGGCGACGCCCGGTCGGGACCAGTCGCGCGGGTCGACCGACCAGCCGAGCGGGCGCAGGCCGTGGTCGGCGGCGATGCGCTGGTTGTCGGCGGTGAAGCCGCCGCCGGGGGCACGGAACCAGGGGACCTCGGTGCCCGGCCCGCCGGCCTGGACGATCATGTCCCGGGCGGCGGAGATCTCGTACGCGGCCTTGTCGTGCGGGAGCGAGGCGAACGGCTGCGGGTGGGTCACGCTGTGGTCGCAGAGCCGGTGGCCGGCGGCCCGGATCCGCTTGACCACGGCGGGGTCGGCGGCGGCCTGCCGGCCGATCTGGCAGAACGTCGCCTTGGCGCCGTACCGGGCGAGGAGGTCCAGGACCTCGCCGGTGGCGGGGCCCGGCCCGTCGTCGAAGGTGAGCGCCACCGTCCGCCCACCGGAGGCGGTGGAGCGGACGACCGTGGTGGACACGCCGCTCGCGGGCGGAGCGGGCGGAGCGGGCGGTGCCGGTGCCGCCGTGGGTGGCCGGGTGGCCGGGGCGGTGGACGGTGGCGGCGGCTTGGGCGTGGAAGGCCGAGGGGTCGCGGGCTTCGGCGCGGTCGTGGCCGGTCCGGCGGTGACGGGCTTCGACGGCGTGCCGCTCGGTCCGGCGGAGGTGGGGGCGCTGCCCGACGGAGCCGCGGACGAGGACGGCGGTGCGGAGGACGGCGGTGCGGAGGACGGCGTGGACGACGGCGCGGACGGTACCGGGCCGATGGTGCCCGGCGCGGTCGCGCTCGGTTCGGGCCGCAGCGCGCCGTTGGCGGTGCCGCAGGCGGCCAGGGCCAGCGAGGCGACCACCGCGACGCAGCCCGCGAGCAGCCGGTGGCGGTGCCGGGTGGTGGAGGGCGAGGGACGCTGCGAGGGGGCGTGCTCCGGCATGGCGGCGGCTCCTGAGGTACTGGTGCGGGTACCGATCCTCGGTCAGGGCGACTGTCCTGGAGGACGCCGATCGGGCCGTCCCCGGTTGCGCGCCGGACCCTGCCGGGAGTTACCCGGAGCAGACCCGAGGCAGGCTCAGAACGGGTACCAGCGGACCTCGGTGGCGCCCTCGCGCAGCGAGTCGACCCGCCGGCGGAACTCCGCCAGCGCGGCCGGGTTTCCCGGCACCCGCTGCGCCACCCAGGAGGCACTCGCCGTCTCGCGGGCCCCGCGCAGCACCGCGAAGCCGGACCACTCCCGGACGTCCCAGCCGTACGCCTCGGTGAACGCCCGGTACTCCTCGGCCGGGACGCCGTACCGGTCGTGGCTGAGCGCGAGCACCACCAGGTCGTGCTCGCGCAGATCGTGCGAGGCGTACTCCAGGTCGAGCAGCACGGGCCCGTCCGGCCCGATGTGGACGTTGCGCGGCAGCGCGTCGCCGTGGATCACGCCGGCCGGCAGCTGCGCGGGCAGCTCGGGCAGTGCGGCGGCGAAGCCGTTGCGGCGGTCCCGGAGGAAGGCGACGTCGGCGGGGTCGACGTGCCCCTCGGCGGAGAGCAGCCAGCGTTCGACGGGGGCGAGCAGGTCGCGCCGGGCGAGCGGGAAGGGCGGCAGCGGCAGCCCGTGCAGGGCGCGCAGCAGCGGTGCGAGGTCCGCCGGCCGGGCGGGCCGCTCGGCCGGCGCGAGCCGGTGCCAGAAGGTGACGGGGTGTCCGTCGACGACCTGTGGCTCGGGCGGGACGGCGCGGTACGGGCGGACCACCGGGATGCCCCGGTCGGCCAGCCAGTGGGCGACGGCGAGTTCCCGGCCGGCCCGGTCGGACAGCTCGGGGCCGCGGCCCACCTTGGCCACCACGGCCGGGTCACCGAGGTCGAAGACGGCGTTCTCGCCGAGGGCGAGCAGCCGGGCGCCGCCGGGGTCGGACAGACCGGCGGACGCGCAGGCCCGGGTGAGCAGCAGCCGGGCGCGGCCCTCGTCGAAGGGGATCATGGGGGCTGCTCCGTTCCGCGGGGACGCCAGGACGGTGATCATCATGACGCACGCGAGCCGGGCCCCGCGTGATGCGGGGCCCGGCTGCGGCCGGTGGCCGGTGGGGAAGCGCGGGCGGACGCCCGGGGAGGGCCGGCGGACGCCCGGGGCGCCGGGGGTGTCAGACGCCGATCCGGCGGTGCCGGGGGGCCTCGGACCCGGCCGGGGCGGTGGCGGCTCCGCCACCCCGGACCACCCCGCCGGCCGGCGGGACGCTCCCGCCGTGCGAGAGGTCGGGCAGCCATCGCAGCCAGCTGGGCAGGTACCAGTTGCGCTCGTCGAGCAGGGTCATCACCGCGGGCAGCAGCACCGCGCGGATCAGTGTCGCGTCGATCAGCACGGCGACCGCGAGGCCGACGCCCATCTGCTTCATCGCCTGCATGGAGAGGGTGCCGAAGACCGCGAACACCGCGACCATGATCACTGCCGCGCTGGTGACCACCCCGGCGGTGGAGCGGATGCCGTGCGCGACGGCGTCCCGGGTCGGCAGGCCCAGGTCGTGGCCCTCCTTGATCCGGGAGACCACGAAGACGTGGTAGTCCATCGAGAGACCGAAGAGGATCACGAAGAGGAAGAGCGGCACCCAGGACTCGACCGCGCCGACCCCGGCGGTGCCCAGCAGCGAGGCGCCCACGCCGTGCTGGAAGACCAGCGTCAGCACCCCGTACGCGGCGGCGACCGAGAGCAGGTTGAGCACCACGGCGGTGGCGGCGACGGCCAGCGAGCGGAACGTGGTCAGCATCAGCAGGAAGGCGAAGGCGACCACGAAGCCGAAGACCAGCGGCATCGAGCCGGTCATCCTCTCGTTGAAGTCGTGCGACCCGGCCGTCCGTCCGGTGACCGGCGCGTCGGTGCCGGGCACGGTGAGCACGGTGGCCGGCACCAGCTCCTCGCGCAGGCTCTTCAGCGCGGCGATGCTGGTGGCGTCGTTGCCGCTGCCGTTGAGCGGGATGTCGACGGTGGCGACGTTCTGTTCGGGGTGCACGGTGACGCTCACCGGCCCGTGCATCCGCCCGCCGGCCAGCGCCCTCGCCCGGAGGTCGGCGATCGCGGCGGTCATCGCCGGGGAGTCGATGTCGGCGGCCTTGATCACCACCGAGGCCGGGGCCGGGCTGCCGGGGAACGCCGCCTCGATCTTCTGCGAGACGGCGACCAGCGCGTTGCCCTCGGGCAGCTGCTGGCGGAAGGTGAGGTTGGCGGTGTGCATGGTCAGCAGTGGCGCGGCCAGGCCGAGCAGTACGGTGGCGGCGAGCAGGGTGGCGGCCAGCGGGCGGCGCAGCACCGGGGTGAGGACGGCGTTCCAGAACCGGCCGCCGGTGGCGGCGGCGTCGGGGCGGCGCAGCCGGCCGAGCAGCGGGACACGGCCCTTCTGGACGCGGTCGCCCAGCAGGGAGAGCAGGGCGGGCAGCACGGTGAGCGAGCCGAGCACCGCGGTGACGACGACCAGGATGGTGGCGTAGGCCATGGCCTCGAACTCGGCGATGCCGGTGAGGAACATGCCGGCCATGGCGACCACCACGGTGACACCGGAGACCAGGACGGCCCGGCCGCTGGTGGCGGCGGCGACCTTCAACGCCGTCTCCAGATCCCGTCCGGCGGCCCGCTCCTCGCGCTCGCGGCGCAGGTAGAAGAGGCAGTAGTCGACGCCGACGGCCAGGCCGACCAGCAGCATCACCGAGCTCGCGCTGTCGGTGGTGTGCAGGACGCCGCTGCTGAGCGCGACCAGTCCGCCGGCCGCGACGAAGGCGGTGACGGCGAGGACGACCGGCAGCACGGCGGCGACCAGCGCGCCGAAGGCGACCAGCAGGATGCCCAGCGCGAGCGGGACGGCCGTCCACTCGGCGCGGGTGAAGTCGTTGGAGAACTGCTCGTTGATCCACTTGCCGGAGCTGGCGTCGCCGAGCTCGGCCACGGTGAGGTCCGGGTGCTGCCGCTGGACGGCTGCGACGGCGTCCAGGACGGCCGTGACGTTCTCCGCCGCCTCCTCGCGCCCGCCCTTGACGTCGAGTTGGACGAGGACGGAGTGCCGGTCCGCAGAGACCGCCCCGGTGTCGTACGGGGAGCGGACGTCGGTGGCCCGGCCGGTGCCGGTCACCCCGGCGAGCACCTGCTCGACGGCGGCGCGAAAGCCCGGGGCGTCGGCGGTCGCGGTGGCACTCTGGATCAGGACGGTCTCGCTCGCGGGGGCCTTGAGCCCGGCCTCGTCGAGGATCCGCGCGGCGCGGGAGACCTGGCCGGGCATCGCCTCGGAGTCGGCGACCTCCGTGCTGCCGTGCAGTCCGCCGAGGAACGCGGAGAGGACGACGAACAGCAGCCATCCGAAGATGGCGGTCCGTCTGTGCCGGGCGCTCCAGGCGCCCATCGCGGCGGCCATGCCGAGTTCGGTCTTCACGGAGTTCCCCCTGGGAGAGCGGCGGTCGTCGCCGGCGGGCGGGGCCGGAGAGTCGGCCCGCCGAATCGGGCGCCGGCTGCGTGTCCGGCGTCACAATCGACAGTAGGGAAGCGGCTGTTGGGCTGGTATCCGGCTGGCGGGGGAGTCGCCCCGGGGGTCTGCCAGGGGCCGGGGGTGGGGTTATCCCTACTGGGGGAACCCTGACTTCTCCTCCCTCCGGGTGGGTGCGAACTCCACCCTGAGGGGGAGCTGTCTCCACCCGGAGCACGAGGTGGGAGGGCCGGTCGACGGGTGAAAATGATGCGGGGCGGCTGTTCGGCGTCCCCGAGGGGGTTGGCTTACGGGGGTTGCTTGCCGGGCGGCAAGCAAGTTCTCGTAGGATGATGTCCTCATCTCACTTACCTGCCGACCGGCTAGGGGCGGGCCTCGTCGCCATGCCCTGCCGGTCCTCCGTCGCCCGACGTCCCGTCCCCCAAGGGCTGCGGTGAACCATGCCCAGGAGGCATCACGAGCATGTTCCACCGACTAGGACACTTCGTCGTCCGTCGCGCCTGGTGGGTGATCGCGGCATGGGTTGTCGCGATGATCGCGATCGTGGCCGGTGCGCCGACGATCACCGCCCAGACCGACGAGGCTTCCTTCCTCCCCAAGCACTACGAGTCCATCCAGGCCTCGGCGCTCCAGGAGAAGGCGTTCCCGGCCAGCTTCACGCCCTCCGCACTGGCGCTCTTCGAGCGCAATGACGGCGGCGCGATGAACGACGCCGACAAGGCCGCCATGGCCAAGATCGTCCAGGGTCTTACGGACAAGAAGATCGCGGACGTCGAGAAGATCATCCCGGTCAGCGAGCAGACGACGTCCAAGGACGCCAAGTACGCGCTCGCGCCGATCGCCATCGACAAGGCGAAGCAGCAGTCCGAGGACTTCGGCGAGGCCGCCAAGCACCTCCGGGAGGAGGGCAAGTCGCTCGCCTCGGGGACGGACCTGAAGTTCCAGCTCGGTGGCGCCGCCGCCCAGGCGCTGGACCAGAAGGAGTCCTCCGGCTCGGCCGACGCCCTGATCGCGATGTCCACGGTCGTCCTGGTCGCGCTCATCGTCGGGATCATCTTCCGCAGCATCCTGGCCGGCATCCTGCCGGTCCTGATCTCGCTGATGGTCGCCATGCCGACGGCCAACGGCGTGATCGCGTACGCGACCAAGGCGTTCAACCTGGAGAGCACCCCGGTGCTGTCGGCGATCCTGATCGTCGTCGTGCTCGGTGTCGGCACCGACTACTTCCTCTTCCTGGCGTTCCGCTACCGCGAGCGGCTGCGGGCCGGTGACGACCGCAAGGAGGCCGTGGCCAACGCCGTCGGCCGGGTCGGCGAGGCGATCGCCTCGGCGGCCGGCGCCGTCACCGTCGCCTTCGCCGTGCTGGTCCTCTCCAGCCTCGGCATGTTCAAGGCCCTCGGCCCCGCCCTGGCCATCGCGGTGGTCGTCACCGCGTTCGCCTCGCTCACCCTGGCCCCCGCCGTGCTCGCGGTCATCCCGGCCCGCGGTGTGTTCTGGCCGGGCAAGAAGTGGAAGGACGAGCCGAGCAACGCACGGTTCGCCGCGCTCGGCCGGATGGTCGAGAAGCGCCCCGCCCTGGTCGCCCTGGCCTCCGGCGGTGTGCTGGTGGCGCTGTCGGCCGGCGCCCTGGGCTACAACGGCACCTTCGACCTGGCGGGCAGCTCCATGCCCAAGGACAAGGAGTCGATGGTCGTCCAGGACAAGCTGATGAACGGCTTCTCGGCCGGCGCCGCCGACCCGAGCCACGTCTACCTGACCAGCACCGCGGGCACCAAGCTCGACCCGGCCGCGTTCGAGAGCTTCGCGGCCAAGCTCAGCACGGTGTCCGGGGTCTCCCCGGTCGCGGCGAAGCCCCAGCTCAGTGAGGACGGCGTGACCGCCGACTTCACCGTCCTGCTCAACAACGAGCCGTCCAGCAACGCCGCGATCGACTCGCTCACCGACCTGCGGGAGATCGCACACGGCCAGGCGCCGGCCGGCACGGAGGCGAAGGTCGGCGGTCTGACCGCCGTCTACAAGGACATCAACCTCGCGATGACCCACGACTACAAGCTGGTCTTCCCGGTCGCGGGTCTGCTGATCCTGCTCATCCTCGGCCTGCAGCTGCGCAGTGTGGTCGCCCCGTGGTACCTGATGGTCTCGGTCGGCCTCGGCTTCACGGCCACCCTCGGTGCCGCCACGCTGATCTTCCAGAAGATCGGCAGCGAGACCGGTCTGATGTTCATGCTGCCGATCCTCATCTACCTCTTCGTGGTGGCGATCGGTACGGACTACAACATCCTGATCATCGCCCGCCTGCGGGAGGAGGCCCGCGCGGGCCGCAACCCGCGTGAGGCGGCCCGTGAGGCGCTGCGCCACGGCGGTCCGACGGTCGCGGCGGCCGGGTTCATCCTGGCGGCGTCCTTCGCGACCTTCATGCTCGCGGGCAACGTCTTCATGCTGGAGTTCGGCTTCGCGATGGCCTTCGGCATAGCCCTGGCGGCCTTCGTGATGGCGCTCTTCTTCACCCCGGCGCTCACCGCGCTGATCGGCCGTGCCGCCTGGTGGCCCGGCCACGGCGCCGACGACCAGCACCAGTCCGGCGCGGCCCCGCTGGCCGGGTCGCACGGCGTGCCGGAGCCGGCCGGGCGGCGCTGACCGCCCCGCTGCACCGCACGGCACGCGGCGTCCGCTTCGGCGGGCGCCGCGTGCCCGCGTTCCGGGGCCGGCAAACGTGACGTGCCGGGCAAAAACCGCCCGGTCAATCGGGGTGTCGCCGTGCTACAGTCGACTCAGTTGCAGTTTTGGTTCCCATGAACGTTTGTGTGCGCCTGCTGGTTCAACCAACAGGCGCATTTGTTTTGTCCGGTGTTTCAGTCTCCGGATGGGGATCGCGGCTACTTGGGGTCCACGAAGTGTGGGCTCTGATGCCCCAGTTTTTGAGGAGACGGTTATGGCTACCGGCACCGTGAAGTGGTTCAACAGCGAAAAGGGCTTCGGCTTCATCGAGCAGGATGGTGGCGGCGCTGACGTGTTCGCCCACTACTCGAACATCAGCGCTCAGGGCTTCCGTGAGCTCGTCGAGGGCCAGAAGGTCGAGTTCGACGTCACGCAGGGCCAGAAGGGCCCGCAGGCCGAGAACATCCGCGTCATCTGAGTCCAGCTTCCGAGCTGACTCGCGATCTCGCGTAGCGAGGGCCCGTACCGCACGGTGCGGGCCCTCGCGCATGCCGCCGAACGGCCGGGGCGGCGAACTCCTTCCCGACGGCCGACCAGCCCTGACCGGGCTGTGCCTACCATCGGATGGAGAATCCGTGACCACCCCTGCTCGCTCGCCCCGTGACGGCGACCGCACCAACGACCGCTCGCGCAAGCCCCGCACCGGTGGCGGCGCCCGCAACGGCGGCGCCCCCCGCGCCTCCCGCGGCGGTGCCCCCCGCAACAGCGCCCCGCGCGCCGCCCAGGCGCCCGCCGACTTCACCGTCGTCCAGGGCACCCCGCCCCGGCCCCCGGCGGCGACCTTCGCCGAGCTGGAGCTGCCCAAGGGCATCCTCAGCGCGTTGACCCGCGAGGGCGTTCTCGAGCCGTTCCCGATCCAGGGCGCCACCCTGCCGGACTCCATCGCGGGCCGCGACGTGCTCGGCCGCGGCCGCACCGGCTCCGGCAAGACGCTCGCCTTCGGCCTGCCGCTGCTGGCCCGCACGGCCGGCAAGCGCGCCGACTCCCGGCACCCGCTGGCCCTCGTCCTGGTGCCCACCCGTGAGCTGGCCCAGCAGGTCACCGACGCGCTCACCCCGTACGCCACCGCCGTCAACCTGCGGATCACCACCGTCGTCGGCGGTATGTCGATCACCCGGCAGGCCAACGCCGTCCGCCGTGGCGCCGAGGTCCTGGTCGCCACCCCGGGCCGGCTGGACGACCTGATCAACCGCGGCGACGTCCGGCTGGACGACGTGGCCATCACCGTCCTCGACGAGGCCGACCAGATGGCGGACATGGGCTTCCTGCCGCAGGTCACCAAGCTGCTGGAGCAGGTCGCCGAGGGCGGGCAGCGGATGCTGTTCTCCGCCACCCTGGACCGCAACGTGGACCGGCTGGTCAAGCGCTTCCTGACCGACCCGGTGACCCACTCGGTCGACCCGTCGGCCGGCGCGGTGACCACCATGGACCACCACGTGCTCCAGCTGGAGGCGGCCGACAAGGCCTCCGCCACCGCGCACATCGCCTCCCGCGACGGACGCGTGATCATGTTCGTGCACACCAAGCACGGCGCCGACCGCCTCGCCAAGCAGCTGCTGGCCAACGGCGTGAAGGCGGCGGCCCTGCACGGCGGCAAGTCCCAGCCCCAGCGCAACCGGGTCCTCGACCAGTTCCGCGACGGCCTGGTGACCGCGCTGATCGCCACCAACGTCGCCGCCCGCGGCATCCACATCGAGGGCCTCGACCTGGTCGTCAACGTGGATCCGCCGATCGACCACAAGGACTACCTGCACCGCGGCGGCCGCACCGCCCGCGCCGGCGAGTCCGGCACGGTCGTCACCCTGGTGCTGCCCGACCAGCGGCGCGAGGTCAGCCGGCTGATGACGGTGGCCGGCATCCGCCCGACCACGACGAAGATCCGACCGGGCGACGCCGAGCTCACCCGGATCACCGGCGCCCGCACCCCCAGCGGCGTGCCCGTCGCCGTGGTCGTCCCGGCCCCGGCCGCCGCCCCGGCCGCCGAGGTCAAGGCCGGCGCGCCCCGCCGGCGCCCGGGCAAGCGCTCCGGCCTGCCCACCGACGTCGACATGAACGGCAACCCGCGCCGCCCCCGTCCGAAGCAGCGCCTCGGCGGTGCCGGCGGTGCCGGCGGCGGCCAGGGCGGCGGCAGCCGCCAGGCCGCGGGCTTCATCGGCCGCTCCTCCGGCCGCCCGCAGCCCGGCTCCGGCTCCAAGACCGGCGGCAACTACGGCACCGGTCGCCAGCGCCGCAAGGCCGACTGAGACACGAGCGACAACGGCCCGGCACCTCTCGACGCAGAGGTGCCGGGCCGTTCGCATGGGCTCGCCGGAACGCGCCGAACCCGGCTTCGCCACCGCCACCGTCGGGTTCCCGCTCACCTACGACCACCAGGCCGCCGCCGCCACCCTGCGGACCGGGAAGGGCGGTCGCAGGGCCGGAGCCGAGGAGGTTTCCACCGTCCGGCAACTCACCGAGATGTTCAGGATCGCCGACGAGAGGCTGGGCGGCGGCCACGGGCTGTCCACCGCGTCGGCCTACCTGGCGGATGCCGTCGTGCCGATGCCAGCGCTCCAGCACCGACCTCGACGCCTCCTCCGGCAGGTCCGACAGCTCCAGTAGCTCGCGCCGCAACTCCGGCCGCACCGGGGCGTCGACCACCGAGTGGATCAGCGCCTGCTCGCCCGCGCGGACCTCCGAGACCAGGTAGGCCACCGCCGTGCGCCCCGGCGGCTCCTCGCCCATCGCACAGCACGGCCCGACGCCCCGGTAACAAGCCGGAGGGGCGCCGGGCCGTCTGCGTGTGCGACTGCGCGTTCGGCCCGGGAGTTTTCGGTCTCATCGGGGCGGGCGCGCGTGGTGCGGACGGGGGAGCGGGGCTGGTCCGCGCGGGCCACGGGGCGCCGGAATGAGGGATCGGCGCAGGTCGTAGCGAGTGCGGCAGAGGTTGGCGGATATCGACCGGCGTGGTTGACGGCCGCCGCGGCCCCCCAGAAGCTCGCACCTGGCTCGCACGACCGTCGCACAGTCATCACACGGCCGACACATGGCGGGCCGCCCGGAGCACCACCTTCACCCCTCAGGAGCCTGCCCATGCGTCGTACCGCCGCCCTGTTCGCCACCGCCGTGCTCGCCGGCGCCGCCGCGCTCATGACCGCCCCGGCCGCCGACGCCGCCGGGACCACGGTCGCCCCCCGGACCGCCGATCCGGCGGGCTGCACCATCACCTACAACGCGTACGGTGCCACCGGCACCTGTACGAGCATGGACCCGAACCAGACCTGGATGGTCGGCGGATTCTGCTCGGGCTGGGACGCCAACGGCCAGACCTGGTCCGGGGCCCTGAGCAGCGGGTGGGTGGCCGGCAACGGCACCGGCACCGCCGGCTGCCTTGGCTCCATGTCGATGCTGTCGCAGGCGTGGATCTCCCTCGGCCCCGCCGTCCCGGCCGGCCCGACCGGCCAGATCAGCGGCTACGCGAACAAGTGCGTGGACGTGCGCGGCAACAACCGCGCCAACGGCACCCCGGTGCAGATCTGGGACTGCCTCGGCACCACCGGCCAGACCTGGAAGATCGGCGTCGACGGCACCATCCGGGCCCTCGGCAAGTGCATGGACGTCCAGGGCGGCCGCACCGGCAACGCCACCCTGGTGCAGCTCTACGACTGCAACGGGACCGGCGCGCAGAAGTGGCAGGTCCGGGCCGACGGCTCGATCCTCAACCCGCAGTCCGGCCGCTGCCTGGACGACCTGGGCTTCTCCACCACCAACGGCAACCAGCTCGGCATCTGGGACTGCAACGGCGCGGCCAACCAGCTCTGGCACGCGCCCGCGTGACGCCCAGCAGTCCCGTCGACCGGATCACCCTCACCCTAAGGACATCCCAAATGCGCCGTACCACCACGTTGTTCGCCACCGCCCTGCTCGCCGGAGCCGCCGCGCTCACCACCGCCCCGGCCGCCGCTGCCGCCGAGACTGCGGCGCCCGCGTCGTCCGCGCCCGCCGGCGTGCAGGCCGCCGTTCCGGCGGGCTGCACCTTCACCGAGGACCTGCGGGACGCCACCGGAACCTGCACGAGCATCAACCCGCTGCAGACCTGGCGGGTCAGTGCCGTGTGCTATGGCGTTGACGCCAACGGCTTCTTCACCGTGACCGCGCCCGCGAGCAACGGGTGGGTGACCGGCAACGGCATCGGCCGCGCGTGGTGCGGCTACATGGAGACGATCTCGCAGGCGGGGATCACGTTCGGCCCCGCGCCCCTGTCCGGGCCGACCGGTCAGATCACCGGCTACGTTAACAAGTGCCTGGACGTGCGCGGTGGTTCCAGCAGCAACGGCACCCCGATCCAGATGTGGGACTGCCTCGGCAACGTCAACCAGAGCTGGCAGATCGCCTCCGACGGCACCATCCGCGCCGTCGGCAAGTGCCTGGACGTCACGGGCGGCGCCACCGGAAACGGCACGCCGCTGCAGATCTGGGACTGCAACGGCACCGGCTCGCAGAAGTGGGTGGTCCGGGCCGACGGCGCGATCGTCAACCCGCAGTCCGGCCGCGCGCTGGACGTCCGCGGCTACGACACCGCCAACGGCGCACTGGTGCAGATCTGGGACTTCAACGGCACGGCCAACCAGCTCTGGCACGCGCCCGCCTGATGACCTGACCGCGCCGAGGCTCAGGCGGTGAGGGCAGGGGCCCTCTCCGCCGTCGCGAGCGGCGCCGCGTCGAAGCGGGTCAGCAGGAGGCGGGCGATCTCGGGGGCCGCGCCGAGGACACCGGCGAGGACGTCCGCCTCCGCCTCGGCGGTGGCGTCCGCGATCCGGTCGGGGAGCAGACCGGGGGCGAGCAGATAGGGCGCGACGGCCACCCGGTCGGCGCCCGCCGAGCGCAGGGCGGCGACGGCGTCGGGGACGCGCGGGCCGGTGGCGGAGGCGTACGCGACCTCGACGGCGGCCCAGCCGCGGGTCCGGCGCCACTCGGCGGCCACCGCGCGGGTGGCGGCGTCGGCGGCCGGGTCGGAGGAGCCCGCGGCGGCCAGCACGACGCCGGTGCGGGCGCGCACGGCGGGGGAGGCGACGGCCAGCCCGGCCGCGGCGAGGCGGCGGTCCAGCGCGGCGAGCAGCAGCGGCGAGGAGCCGGGCAGCGGTGCGGCCGCTCGTGCCGGGTTCGTGACGAGCGGCCGCACCGGCCCCAGGACGTCCGCGACCGGCAGTTCCGCGCCGGCGGCGCGCAGGGCGGCGGGGATGTCGTGCTTGGCGTGGAAGGCCCGGTTCAGCAGGAGCGGGACGGCCACGGCGGCGCGGAGCCGGGAGGCCACCTGCGGGATCCGCGGCGCGCAGTGGTCCAGGTACGCGGTGGCGACCTCCAGCCCGGGGCGCAGGGCCCGGACCTGCTCGACCAGTGCGGCCACCGTCGCGGCGTGGCGGGGGTCGCGGCTGCCGTGGGCGATCAGCAGAAACTGTCGAGCTGGTGCATGCATGATCACACGAGGCCTCGGCGTGCGGGAAGAATCGGGTGGAATGCCGACTTTACCACCCGGAGAATGGCCGGGAAAGCCCCCGCCCGGATCGTGTGATATCCGTGACGTCCGTCGCGGGCCGCGCTCAGTGGGCCGCCGGGCAGTTCTCCGGCGTGACCGGGACGAGCTCGGCCCGCCCGTCCGGGTGGAGTGCGTAGAGAGCGGCCGGTCCGGCCGGCCAGGTGTCGACGCCCAGGATTTCCGTGGTTTTCAGCGCGCCGTCCCCCGGGTTCATGAAGCCGAGTCTGCCGTTCTGGACGAACGACACGCAGGGGCCGGTCGACTTGAATCCCGAGGCATTGGAGAGGTATTTCGACGTGCTCACCGGACGGAACGACGACCCGTCGAACAGACTGGCCTGTCCGGTGTTTCCCGAGGGGCTCGGACGGTATTCGCCGACGGCGATTCCGGACGGACCGGCGGAGCATTCACTGGCGAATTCAGTGGTGAGGCCGGCCCGGAGGCTCCCGTCGGCAACAGTCACGACCGACGGTTTCTTCCCGAGCGTCACCAGATGCTTTCCGTCATTGCTCCAGCAGCCGACCGGACCGGGAATACCGGGGATGCTTCGGCCGAGCGCCGGGCCGTCGCCGCCGATATCGACGGCCTGTCCCGACCAGGTGCCCTCGGGTGTTTCCCCGGTCATGGTCGAGACGATGGCGGAGGTGCCGTCGGGGGAGGTCCGGAACACCGCCGAGGCGGAGTTCCGCAGGGGCGTCTCCTGACGCTTTCCCCGATTCGTGAGCAGGAGCGCGGTGGCCGTGGAACCGATCCAGTCGTCGCGGGACGCCGCCCAGTGGATCTTCGTGCCGTCGCCGGCGGGGTCGCTGGTCGCCGTGCCGCCGAGGATCCACAGGACGCCGCCGGCGGGGTCGGCCGGTCCGGCGGGGGTCGGTCGGGAGGCCGCCGGCCGGAGGCTGACGACGGCGTCCGGGCAGGTCCGCACGCAGTGCACCTCGTAGGGATCGATGGATTCCCGGCGCCACTGCCGGGCCCCGTCGCGAGTGTAGCCGGTCAGGGCCTGTGTCCGGGGGTCGTAGGTGAGGTATCCGTGGAGGTCGGCGTCGGCCAGATACGGGCGTGGTCCGGTGGGCTCGGCCGGGGCGGGCGCGCCCTGGCCGGTGCAGCCGACGGCGAGCGCGGCGAGGGCGAGTGCGGCGGCCAGGCGCGCGGTTCGGCGCATGTGCGGATTCTCCCGAGAGGCGGGAGGTGGGGTGGCGTCCGGTGCCACCCCACCTCGATGAATCGGCATTTCCGGGCTGTTCCACCGATTATTCGGAGAGGTCACCCGGATGGTTTTCGACCGTTATTCAGAAGGCCCAGCTGGTGCCCTTGCAGGCGAACGTGCCTAGGAATCGGGCCTGGACCGAGAGCTTGGTGCCGCCGCGCGCGGTCTGCACGCCGGAGCCGAGCGTCGGACCCCAGATGTCGTCCAGGGTGTAGCCGTTGTTGTTGACCTCGTACCAGCCCTTGTTGCTGCCGCCGTCCAGTAGATACGCCTGGAACTGGTGGTTGGTGGTGTTGGAATACTGCCCCTGGCTGGTGGTGGAGAGGCCGTACGAGACGTTGTTGATGGTGCTGCTGTTGACCACGAAATACTGCGAGTAGCCGGAGAAGGTGGCGTCATTTCCGGTGGAGCCGAGCCCGGAGCTGCACGAAGCGCGCGGGCTCACGTCGGCCGACGCGAGCGGTGCGGAACCCAGCAGGAGGGCCGCCGCCATTGCGCCGGTGGCCAGGGCCTTGGTGCGGAACGAAATCATGGTCGTTCCTTTCGATCGACTTGTACGAACCTATATCCGGTAAGTGCAAGGTTCAACGAACGTCGGGGTTCCGGCCATTGTCTGGCGTGATTCGATATTTGCCACTCAGCGGGTTTGCGGTGGGCCGTTTCTGGTTCGTCCGTACATATCGGTCATGGCGGTACATGCACTCACGTGAATCGCCCCCCCGGTTCCGGGAACGCGAAAGCCCTGGCAGCCGAGACTTCTCGACTGCCAGGGCGTCGGGCCGTGGAGGGGGAGCGGCTACTGAACTTGATTGGGTGATGTCGGGGCTGTTCGCCTGACGGTGGGGCTGTGGATCCGGTAGCCCTGGGGTATGAGGTACGCGCAGGGCGGCGGCTTGACCGACGCTGAGAGGGCCGCGCGGGAGCGGATCCGGCTGGAGGCCGTGGTCCGCTTCGAGGGCGGGGA